>NZ_JBJQLG010000008.1:0-267364 GCF_046486495.1 Escherichia sp. WS3227_2 | reverse complement strand
ATCCGCCTGCCGGGTCAGCAGTATGATGAGGAGTCAGGCCTGTATTACAACCGCCACCGCTATTATGACCCGCTGCAGGGGCGGTATATCACTCAGGATCCGATTGGGCTGGAAGGCGGGTGGAATCAGTATGTATATGCTTCCATACATCCAACCTATTCTATTGATCCGCTGGGCTTAATTGATAAACCTGCTCCAGTATTCAATCGAGAACTAAATTCAGATGCGTATTATCTTGCCGTAAATAATTGCTATTCATATGCTCTAAATAGGTATGGAAATCCTGGGAGTAGGATTTTTGGCGGCGGAGGATTACAACCTGGAGAATTATCTGGAAAAGAGTTTTCTAAACTCACTTGTAGTAGTATTTTTGAAGCGTCAAAAAATGATGGTGCCAAGGATTTAGATAATGGGAGTTGTCCATCTGGTTACCATAAAGCTCAATTGTTTATTCGTCCTCACAATTTTATAGGAATGGGTGGGGATTATCACTGGTATCGTCAGGATGCAAATGGCGAATGGTCTGACAAACAAGGCGTGGGTGCAATTAGATTTAGAGGAAAAGATCCCCTCCCCCCAATAGATTATCCTGAAAAGTGTGGAACGATATGTTTACCAAACTAAGTATTGCCATTTTGTTAGCATTTTCTGCATATGTTCATGCGGAAACATCAGCTCCAATATTTTTTGAAGATGTTGGCAGTATAGACTCTTGGTTTTCAATTAAATACCAAAAATATGAAAACGTGAAGGATGAACAATACCCAGAAATTCTGATTTATTATGGTGTTAAAGGTTCAGGAATAAATAGAGTTGATGGGTGGTTTTTCTCATGTGCAAAGGCTGGGAGAACTTGTAGTCTAATTTTTATGGCTAACTTTGGTGAAAGCCGCTATTTTAAACCTGCAAAAATAGCTATGAATAAGAATAATTTGATTATAAGGACGAGTGATGTAGAAATAGCATTTAAGATAACGAAATAAATATTTGTTTTAACAGTGTTTATATTTTTTAAAAAGAGAAAATGGAGTGCGATTATTGGTTTGAAATACAATTAATAGTGAGGTAATTAAGCTTTGAGAATTGTTATTTTCTAAAAATAAAAAATGCAAAAAATGAATGCAGCTCGGAAAATAGTAGAATAATTCTCGCTCAGATGAAGTTGATAATATTTTTACCAACAAAATACTTCCCCGCAAAAACTCTGCCCCACAAAATTCATTTACCATCGTCTACACTTACTCCTGTAAACCGTTCAGGAGCAGTAATGAATCAGCAACGATTTGATGAAAGCACCCTAATCCGCATCTTCGCGATTTATGAGCTATATCGACTGAAAGAACATGGCTTAACGCGCGGGGCACTCAACGATTATCACAGCCGCTATAAACTCGTCTTTCTGGCCCATTCCCAGCCCGAGTACCGCAAACTTGGCCCGTTCGTGGCAGATATTCACCGGTGGCAAAATCTGGATGACTATTACAACCAGTACCGCCAACGCGTAATTGTTTTGCTTTCTCACCCTGCCAACCGGCGTGATCATACTAACGTTTTGATGCACGTTCAGGGATATTTTCGCCCACATATTGATTCCACAGAACGCCAGCAGCTGGCGGCGCTTATCGACAGTTATCGCCGTGGCGAGCAACAGCTTCTTGCGCCGCTGATGCGTATCAAACACTATATGGCGCTTTATCCTGACGCCTGGCTTTCAGGGCAGCGTTATTTCGAACTTTGGCCGCGTGTGATTAACTTGCGCCATTCAGGAGTTTTATGACTACTCATCTGGTCTGGTTTCGCCAGGATTTACGTCTGCACGATAATCTCGCGCTGGCTGCCGCCTGCCGCAATTCGTCTGCACGCGTGCTGGCGTTGTATATCGCTACACCACGCCAGTGGGCGGCGCATAATATGTCGCCGCGTCAGGCTGAATTTATCAATGCACAACTGAACGGGCTACAAATCGCGCTGGCGGAAAAAGGCATTCCTTTGCTGTTTCATGAAGTGGATGACTTTGCCGCCAGCGTCGAAATAGTTAAACAGGTGTGCGCGGAAAATCGTGTTACCCATCTGTTTTATAACTATCAGTATGAGGTGAATGAGCGGGCGCGGGATGTGCAGGTTGAGAGAACGCTGCGTAACGTGGTGTGTGAAGGATTTGACGACAGCGTGATCCTGCCGCCGGGGGCGGTGATGACTGGCAATCATGAGATGTACAAAGTCTTTACGCCGTTTAAAAACGCCTGGCTGAAACGGCTGCGAGAAGGGATGCCGGAGTGCGTCGCTGCGCCAAAAGTACGTAGTAGCGAATCGATAGATCCCGCGCCATCCATTACGCTGAATTATCCTCGTCAGCCTTTCGATACTGCGCATTTTCCGGTGGAAGAAAAAGCGGCGATTGCGCAATTACGCCAGTTTTGCCAGAACGGTGCCGGAGAGTATGAGCAACAACGAGATTTTCCGGCAGTTGAAGGTACCAGCCGTTTGTCCGCCAGCCTGGCAACGGGCGGGTTATCGCCTCGCCAGTGTCTGCATCGCCTGTTGGCGGAACAGCCGCAGGCGCTGGACGGTGGGGCCGGTAGTGTCTGGCTTAATGAGCTGATCTGGCGCGAGTTCTACCGCCATTTGATGACGTATTACCCCTCGTTGTGTAAACATCGTCCGTTTATTGTCTGGACGGATCGTGTGCAGTGGCAGCGCAATCCCGCCCATTTTAAAGCCTGGCAAGAAGGTAAAACGGGATACCCGATTGTTGATGCTGCCATGCGTCAGCTTAACAGCACTGGCTGGATGCATAACCGGCTACGGATGATTACAGCCAGTTTTTTGGTGAAAGATTTATTGATCGACTGGCGCGAAGGCGAGCGATATTTCATGTCGCAGCTGATTGATGGTGATTTGGCAGCCAATAACGGTGGCTGGCAGTGGGCCGCTTCAACCGGAACCGATGCAGCGCCGTATTTTCGTATTTTTAACCCGACAACCCAGGGCGAGAAATTTGACCGCGAAGGCGAGTTTATCCGCCGGTGGCTACCGGAACTGCGCGATGTACCAGGGAAAGCGGTGCATGAGCCGTGGAAGTGGGTGCAGAAAGCAGGTGTGACGCTGGATTATCCGCAACCGATAGTTGATCACAAAGAGGCAAGGCTGCGAACGCTGGCAGCGTACGAAGAAGCGAGGAAAGGAGCCTGATAAAACGCAGCGAGCGTTTTATCAGGTATGGTGCTGGCCTGTTAAGATTCCAGCGCCAGCGCGCGGTTTCTGAATTTCAGCGCCTGATACAGCCAAATCATCAACACCACTCCTACACACGCCAGTGCGCCCCAGGTAATTTGATCAAATACTTCAATATATGCATTGATGGAGTAGTTGATCGCCCCGGAAGCATCAAACGAAGCTTGCGATGTCTGATCGGCAATCACGCCAGCCAGATAGTTCGCAATCGCGCCGGAAAGCAGCATATAAATGCCAGTTAATACGCCAGTCACGCCAGGGATTTCAATGCGCGTAATCTGCGACATAGCAACCGGGTCGATAAACAGTTCCGCAAAGCCCATCACCGCCAGGCCTAACACCATTAGTGGCAGAGAAGAGTGACCATACATTGCGGACCAGCGGGCGCTTAAGGTCAGAATGCAGAATCCGGCGCTCATCAGGCCAAGGCCAAGAGCAAATTTTCCCCAGATGCGCACGGTACGATTACCCGCGACACTCTCTTTTACCACCCACGCCAGGAACACACCGCACAGCATAACTGCGAAGGCATTAATCGACTGGAACATAGCAGTCGGAACGGTATAACCAAACATATCGCGGTTAACGAAGCGGTCGATATAAAGGCTAATCGAGCTACCCCCCTGTTGTGCGAAGGCCCAGAACAACATACTGAAGAAGGTGAGCGTCACAATCAGCCCCAGCTCCTTACGCTGTTTCTGGTTTTCTGCTTTGCGATAAATTTTTGCCAATACACCCAGGCCAATAATAGTCGCGACAATTAAGGCGTATACCGACCACTCTTTCCAGAACAGTACGGTAATCAGCGCAGGCGTTGCCACCAGCAGAACCAGCAGCCATCCCCAGTTGGGCAGGAGAAAGTTTGTCGCACGCAGTACCTTTTTGTTAACGCCACGGGTATGTGTGAAATGACGATTGCCACATAAGAAGATAACCAGACCCGCGATCATGCCAACCGCCGCCAGACCAAAACCCATCGCCCAACTGTACTCTTCCTGGGCGTAGCCACAGGCGATAGGTGCGATAATAGACCCCACATTACCCGCCGCATACATCAGCGAGAAGCCGCCATCACGACGCGGATCGGTTGGCTCATACAGCTCGCCGAGCAGGCAACTGACGTTGGATTTAAACAGACCATAGCCACAAACGATAATCGCCAGGGACAG
Organism: Escherichia sp. WS3227_2; assembly: GCF_046486495.1. NCBI lineage: Bacteria > Pseudomonadati > Pseudomonadota > Gammaproteobacteria > Enterobacterales > Enterobacteriaceae > Escherichia > Escherichia sp. WS3227_2. Next base: position 262,961 of record NZ_JBJQLG010000008.1, on the reverse strand, counting down.
ATAGAGGAATGACGGATGGATCTCACTGGCACCCAGCACCACATGACCGATCGCCATCAACAACGCCCCCAGCATCACCGCCATGCGATTACCGAGAACTTTATCCGCCAAAAAGCCACCGAGGATTGGCGTGACATACACCAGCGAACAGTAGGCGCTAAATAACTCGTAGGCGTGAGTATCGTTGTATTTTAGTTGATTGGTGAGATAGAGAATCAGCAGGGCACGCATGCCGTAAAAGCTAAAATATTCCCAGATTTGCAGCGCAACGACATAGTAAATAGCGCGCGGCTGTGATGCGTGTTTATTCATAATAATTCCACAATTGACTGCAACGTCACGTAATAGTTGCGCGGCGTGCTTGTGTTTCCTTAAAGTTAAAACTTTGATACAGATCTGATTATTTATGCAATATGCTGTCTGATTGCATAAATATACATTAGCTGAAGCGTGATGATATAAACAATTTGCGTCTTTTGGCGTCGGGTTTGTTTCTTAATATGTCAAAAGATTGGCTATCGACGAACAGGCGAGGTAACGCTATGTTAACGGTGTAGCTATCAGAATACGGAAGGCGCGAAGATGAAAAACACCGAACTGGAACAACTGATTAACGAAAAACTGAACAGCGCGGCGATTAGTGATTACGCGCCGAATGGTTTGCAGGTGGAAGGCAAAGAGACGGTGCAAAAAATTGTTACCGGTGTCACTGCCAGCCAGGCTTTGCTCGATGAGGCAGTGCGTCTGGGCGCGGATGCGGTCATTGTGCATCATGGCTACTTCTGGAAAGGCGAATCTCCGGTCATTCGCGGCATGAAGCGTAACCGTTTAAAAACGTTGCTGGCAAATGATATCAACCTGTATGGCTGGCATTTGCCGCTTGACGCACATCCTGAGCTGGGCAATAACGCACAGCTGGCGGCGTTACTGGGGATCACGGTCATGGGCGAAATTGAGTCGTTGGTGCCGTGGGGCGAACTGACCATGCCTGTGCCGGGACTGGAACTAGCCTCTTGGATTGAAGCGCGTCTGGGACGTAAGCCGTTATGGTGTGGCGATACCGGACCTGAGGTGGTCCAGCGCGTTGCCTGGTGCACGGGCGGCGGGCAAAGTTTTATCGATAGCGCCGCGCGTTTTGGCGTGGATGCTTTTATTACTGGCGAAGTTTCTGAACAGACCATTCATTCAGCCCGCGAGCAGGGATTGCATTTTTATGCTGCGGGTCACCATGCCACTGAACGTGGTGGTATTCGCGCGTTGAGCGAGTGGCTGAATGAAAATACCGATCTTGATGTGACCTTTATTGATATTCCTAATCCTGCATAACGAATAATCAGAGGGATCGAAAGTGCAACGAGCGCGTTGTTATCTGATAGGTGAAACGGCGGTAGTGCTGGAGCTGGAACCGCCGGTGACGCTGGCTAGCCAGAAACGGATCTGGCGACTGGCGCAGCGTCTGGTGGATATGCCGAATGTGGTTGAAGCCATTCCCGGCATGAACAATATCACGGTGATTTTACGTAATCCTGAGTCGCTGGCGCTGGATGCCATAGAGCGTTTGCAACGCTGGTGGGAGGAGAGCGAGGCGCTGGAGCCGGAGTCTCGCTTTATTGAAATTCCGGTGGTTTACGGTGGCGCAGGCGGACCGGATCTGGCGGTGGTCGCGGCGCATTGTGGGTTGAGCGAAAAACAGGTTGTTGAATTGCACTCCTCCGTGGAATACGTGGTCTGGTTTTTAGGTTTTCAACCGGGCTTCCCGTATCTCGGGAGTTTGCCGGAACAACTACACACGCCACGGCGCGCTGAACCGCGCTTGCTCGTTCCGGCAGGTTCTGTCGGGATCGGCGGGCCGCAGACCGGTGTTTATCCGCTGGCAACGCCGGGTGGCTGGCAGTTGATTGGTCATACCTCACTCAGCCTGTTTGATCCGGCGCGTGACGAACCCATCTTATTACGTCCGGGAGACAGCGTGCGCTTTGTACCGCAGAAGGAGGGAGTATGCTGAAGATTATTCGTGCGGGCATGTATACCACTGTGCAGGATGGCGGTCGTCACGGTTTTCGCCAGTCGGGTATCAGCCACTGCGGCGCACTGGATATGCCTGCGTTACGCATTGCTAACCTGCTGGTGGGTAATGACGCCAATGCCCCCGCGCTGGAGATAACGCTCGGTCAGTTAACGGTAGAGTTCGAAACTGATGGTTGGTTTGCCCTGACGGGGGCAGGTTGCGAAGCGCGGCTGGATGATAATGCCGTCTGGACTGGCTGGCGCTTGCCGATGAAAGCAGGCCAGCGTTTAACGCTTAAACGCCCACAGCACGGGATGCGCAGTTATCTGGCGGTCGCGGGTGGTATTGATGTTCCGCCGGTAATGGGGTCATGCAGTACCGATCTCAAAGTGGGGATTGGCGGGCTGGAAGGCCGTTTACTGAAGGATGGTGACCGACTCCCGATGGGTAAATCGAAGCGTGATTTTATGGAAGCGCAGGGCGTTAAACAGCTGCTGTGGGGCAACCGCATTCGCGCCTTGCCGGGGCCGGAATATCATGAGTTCGATCGCGCCTCGCAGGATGCATTCTGGCGTTCGCCGTGGCAGCTTAGTCCGCAAAGTAACCGCATGGGCTATCGCTTACAGGGGCAAATTTTAAAACGCACCACCGATCGCGAACTGTTATCTCACGGTTTGTTGCCGGGTGTGGTGCAAGTGCCGCATAACGGCCAGCCGATTGTGTTGATGAACGATGCGCAAACCACCGGTGGTTATCCGCGTATTGCCTGTATCATTGAGGCTGATATGTACCATCTGGCGCAAATTCCGCTCGGTCAGCCGATTCATTTTGTCCAGTGTTCACTGGAAGAGGCACTGAAAGCGCGGCAAGATCAACAACGTTATTTCGAACAATTAGCGTGGCGGCTGCACAATGAAAATTGACCTGAACGCCGATCTGGGCGAAGGCTGCGCCAGCGACGCAGAGCTATTAACGCTGGTTTCCTCTGCCAATATTGCCTGTGGATTTCATGCAGGCGATGCGCAAATCATGCAGGCTTGCGTGCGTGAAGCAATAAAAAATGGTGTCGCGATTGGCGCTCACCCGAGTTTTCCCGACCGGGAAAATTTTGGTCGCAGTGCCATGCAGCTGCCGCCAGAAACCGTTTACGCCCAGACGCTGTATCAAATTGGCGCGCTGGCAGCGATTACCCGTGCGCAAGGGGGCGTAATGCGTCATGTCAAACCGCACGGCATGTTATACAACCAGGCGGCGAAAGAGGCACAACTGGCAGACGCCATCGCCAGAGCGGTATACGCTTGCGATCCGTCATTGATTCTCGTCGGGCTGGCGGGAAGCGAGCTGATTCGTGCAGGCAAGCGATATGGTCTGATAACGCGCGAGGAAGTGTTTGCCGATCGCGGTTATCAGGCTGACGGCTCGCTGGTGCCGCGAAGCCAGCCAGGCGCGTTGATTGAAAACGAAGAACAGGCGCTGGCGCAAACGTTGGAGATGGTGCAACACGGCAGAGTCAAAAGTATCACCGGCGAATGGGCAACGGTCACGGCGCAAACGGTCTGCCTGCATGGCGATGGCGAGCACGCACTGGCATTCGCCCGCCGACTACGCTCTACATTTGCCGAAAAGGGGATTGTTGTCGCAGCATAATCCCGCTTAATAAAGAATGAAAAAAGGATATCACCATGCCTGAAGGCCCGGAGATCCGCCGTGCAGCGGATAACCTGGAGGCGGCGATCAAAGGCAAACCACTAACTGATGTCTGGTTTGCCTTCCCGCAGTTAAAACCTTATCAATCACAACTTATCGGTCAACACGTTAGCCATGTGGAAACGCGAGGTAAGGCGTTGTTAACTCATTTTTCCAACGGTTTAACGCTCTACAGCCATAATCAGCTTTACGGCGTCTGGCGCGTGGTTGAAACCGGCGAAGAGCCGCAGACCACGCGAGTATTGCGGGTAAAACTGCAAACGGCTGACAAAACCATTCTGCTTTATAGCGCCTCGGATATTGAGATGTTGACCCCGGAACAACTGACCACGCATCCGTTTTTACAACGCGTTGGCCCCGATGTGCTGGATCCGAATCTGACGCCGGAGGTGGTAAAGGAACGATTATTGTCGCCGCGCTTTCGTAACCGTCAGTTTGCTGGATTACTGCTCGATCAGGCGTTTCTGGCAGGACTTGGCAATTATTTGCGGGTGGAGATCCTCTGGCAGGTGGGGTTAACCGGCAATCATAAAGCGAAAGATCTCAGTGCGGCGCAACTGGATGCACTCGCACACGCGTTACTGGATATTCCTCGACTTTCTTACGCTACGCGGGGGCAGGTGGATGAGAATAAACATCATGGGGCGTTGTTTCGCTTTAAGGTTTTTCATCGTGATGGCGAACCGTGTGAACGCTGTGGCAGCATCATTGAGAAAACCACGTTGTCCTCGCGCCCGTTTTACTGGTGTCCAGGCTGCCAACACTAGGCCGACCGCTTCGGCGCATAGGTTGAAATAAACCGCGCAATGGCTGGCCCCGTCAGCAAAATACTGAACAGGCGCAGGGTTTGCATCGCCATAATAAGCGCCATATCGGCATTGCTCCCTGCGGCGATGACCGCCACGGTATCAAGCCCGCCGGGGCTGGTGGCGAGGTAGGCAGTCATAAAATCAATATGCATAAACCGGGTCAGTCCCCACGCCATACCTGCACAAATAGCCAGCAGAGCAAAAATCGACAGCAAGATTTGTGGCAGCGGGCGCAATGCCCGCAGTAAGATTTGCTTATCGAAACCAAGACCAATCCGCCAGCCAATTGCCATATACGCCATCGCCAGCAGCCATTCCGGGAGTTCAATCGTGATGAGCTGACCAGACTGGAGCACTGCGCCCGCCAGCATCGGGATGAGCATCGTGCCGGAAGGAAGACGTAGCAAACATCCCGCCGTACCGGCAACGACCGCGAGCAAAATCGTAAGCAGGAGATTAATGCTCACTGGCGGGAACCAGACGATCTGCTGGTTAACCGCTTCAGCGTTATCGCCCAGCATCATGCGGGTGACCAGAACAGCGGCCCCCGCGACGAACAGCACTCGCAGATATTGCATAAACGCCACCAGGCGAATATCTGCGCCGTAATCTTGCGCCATAGCGACCATTGCCGCCGCGCCGCCAGGAGAAGAACCCCAGGCACCGGTATTTCCAGGCAGTGAGCTATAGCGCACCAGTAGCCACCCAACAATGGCGCTGGAAAGCAGCGTCACCAGTAAAATTGTAAGCACGATCGGCCAGTTGACGGCCAGCGTGGTGAGAATCGAACCAGTGAGGTTTTGCGCAATCATGCAGCCAAGAATGGCCTGGGCGGCGAGAAAAGCAGAGCGGGGAAGTTGCAGAGTAATTCCGCGCATACTAAAGATGATCCCGGCGATCATCGGTCCAAGTAATAGCGCCGCCGGGAGATGTAATCCGAGGAAGCCAATAGAAAGGAGAAGTGAGAGCACACATAACATTCCCCACTGCAAAACTGGCATCCTTCGCTCCCTCATTATTTTTTCTTTGGTGTATCGATACAGCATAAAGAAAGCCGGGCCAGGAAAAAATAACAGCAATCAAGGAAAAGGGGAAAATCAGCAATTTTCTGAAAGAGAGGCCCTTTACTGACTGCAAAGGGCATCATGATAAATTAGTTATAGTTAATCTTAAAAAGCACCACTGTATCGAAGGGACCCGCTTCGATGGGGGTGCCGGGAATGGACGAAAGTTCAGCCGTATAGGTTTTTTCGTAGATCAGCATATCGCTGGTGAAATCAGCATATTCGCTGTATTTGTTGAAAGTATAGGGTGAAGAATTTTCATCCAGCAAACGTAGCTTCAGTCCATTACCAATCAGCAGTGCTTTATCCTCTTCAATCAATGTTTCTTCGGTATAAAACGAAGAGCTGACCTTAAATCCGTCGGTGCACTGGTCATTTTGTGATTTTGTCGTCTTAATACTGAATGTTTTCGACATTGTGTGGCGGCGAATATCCAGCAGGTTAAATTTACCAAAATCAATCACCTGTGTTTCTGGTGAAATAGAAAAATTGACGCTGCAATCCAGTACACGAATGTTTTCCAGACCAGTAATATGGTATTTCAGGTTTTGGGCGGTAGGGTCTTCGTTAACGCTACCGGCACCATCAAATTGCACGACGATGTAGTCGCTAAGCGTACTTTGATAATCATGCGGCGGTATTTCGCGAATCTTAACGTATAACCGCATACGAGCAAGAAAGGTTCGCGACATGTGAATATTAGCGGGGTCACCCGAGCATATTTTGTTCTGCCAGCCCATCGCGATAATCTGCTCAGGGGTATAAATGTTAATGTTCTTACTGTCGATACACTGGTTGGTGTCGATGCGGCTTTTCCCCTGGTTGGCGTCATAATCAACGCCATTGTAAGTTACGCCGAGTTGATAATAGCGATCCTGCACCCCCGGGTAGGGGTTTACCCAGGCGTAGACATGCTCACTTTCAAAGTTGCCGTTGGTATTGTTGTCACAATAGACGGGAATTTTAATATCGTCAGATTCCCAAATCTTATCGCCGGGTTTGGCATTGCCTGGTACAGCAAAAGGTTGAATCACTTCTGATTTTTCTACCGAACCACCGGATGAACCAAAGTAGCAGTTCAGGGCAAGCGCAGACTTCAACGGCAGAAATACCAGACAGATGACGAGCAACACTCCCTTGCCAGCACTCATTTCTTCGCCTCCACTGCTTGTAAACGGCATTGTCCGCTGCAGTTGAGCGTCGTCATGCGTAACGCGCCGTAATCATCCATATAACCGAGATAAAACTGCCTGCCGCTATAACTTCCGGTGTTTGTAATTACTGTACTAAAAGGCGCAACCATCACGGTTTTGAAGCCCGGGAGAATACCTTGCTCATTTCGTCCCAGGTAGGCGATTGTCAGGTAATAGCCGGTCGGGTTTTTTAAGTTAAGTTGATTGCCCTGCTGGCTGACTTGTAACTGTAGCTCGACTTTTTCTCCTGCTTTCTTGCGTAACGCGGACGGTCTCCAGAACACCTTGATACGACTCTGGATAGCGACTTGCAGAACGGCATGGTCGCTATTTTTTTCCGGGGCGGGAGGAATTTCACGCATATTGTAGAAAAATAGCGTTTCGCGATCGCCCGGTAATTTTGTGGTCGAGGCTTGCTTTACTATCCGTACCTGCGTTGTTGCTTTCGGTTCCAGACGTTGTATCGGTGGCAGGGCAACCAGAAGATCATCGCTTTTCTCCCCTTTTTCATTTTCGAGCCAGGAATAAGCGAGGTAGGGGAGTTTATCGCTACGATTATCCACTCGCAGGCTGGTGGCTTTATCATTAGCGTTAAACACAATGCGAGTGCGATCGGGTTGTAGCGCAGCGTAGCTGCACAGACTGGCAATCAACAACAAAAGGGGAAGTCCTTTCATAAATGTCATTTTTCATTTCCTTAATTAATGACAAGGTAAAATCAGGCGATTTGCGGTGTCTTCCATATGTTCAGGAAGATGGATCGAGCAACGCTGGCTATCACCCCAGACCACGGTAAATTGTTGATTTTCAGCGACTCCACTTAACCAGGCGTGTCCTTCCTCGCCAACCATCCCCACGCTAATGCCGCTATCCTCCTGGCGGATATCCGCACCGAGGGGAGGGAACTGACCGCTGGCGTTGCGAATGATGACGTTAACGTCTTTACCGGAACGGGAAGCCAGCGATTTGTAACCTATCGCGCCTTCAATCCACGTTTCTTTGATAACGTTTTCTGCCACTGTTACGCCGTCGGGTAAATCATTCATGTTCACCGCCACGGTGGAAGGCTGATAACTGGAAATCAACGGCACCACCGCAATGCCAAAATGGTTGGTGTAGTCGAGATTGCCCTGAACCGGAATATCTGCCACGCCATCAGTACTGACCATCAGACGTGGTTCATTGGTGGAGCTGCGACGATGGAACGCCGCACCATATTGAGTTGCCGTGAAAGAACCGCTCCAGCTGCTGCTGACGGAACTGTAATCATTGGCGGCATAGGTACCAGAAATATCCCACTCACCCGCTGAACTCAGGTGCTGATAGTTACCGCTCACCTGGGCTCCATTATCCGGACGGTCGGATTGCAGTCCGGTAGACATGCCCCAGCTATTACGTTCATCTAACGTATCATTCCACGACATGCGGTGCGTGGTGCTGTGACTACTGTTTTGCATGTCATAACCGACCCGCCCCCCGTTACCGAAGGGGAGCGAAATCGACAGGTAAATCTGATTGTCGCGATCTTTATCTTCGTAATGGGTTGTATTGAATGACGTCGAGATCGAGATATCTCTCCAGTTACCAATATCAACATTAAAACCCGCCGTGATGTTGGCGGTCGTGGAGGCGTCTGCATTCCACCAGGTTTGATGCAGCAGGTTGGCGTACAGATTGAGGTTCAGTGGGGTAATCGGTTGCCCCACGGATAAGCTGATCGTCTGTTTTTCGTCCTGCGCATCGTTGTCGTTGTATTTGTGATCCAGATAGTTGGCGTAGCTGTGAAAATGACGATCTGAGAAGCGATAAGCGGCGAGCGAAATCGTGCTGTTAGTGGCATCCACTTGTTTGCTGTAATTAAAGCGGTAACTTAAGCCCCGCTCGTCCTGCTGAGTATCAAACTGACTACTGGCCCAGGTGACATCAAACGACAATGCACCAAGCCAGAGCATATTTTGCCCGATACCCATTGCGGCAGAATGGTAGTCGTCACCCGAAATCAGCAGGCCGCCGTACAGTGAGGTATTTGACAGCATCCCCCAGGAAACTTCATTGCTAAAAAAGGTTTCATTTTCAGTTTGATGAGACATAGATGTTCGCGGCTGACCGGCAGCAAGTTTATAGCGAACCTGCCCCTGGCGCGTAAGGAAAGGCGTCGATGCTGCCGAAACCTGGAAATTGTTCACCCGACCATCTTCTTCCGTCACTTTGACATCCAACGTACCCTGGACGGACTGATTAAGGTCATCAATGATAAACGGACCTGGTGGGACTTTTTTCTGGTAAATAACTCGCCCTGAGTGACTCACGGTGACGGTGGCGTTGGTTTGTGCAATGCCGCTGATTTGTGGGGCGTAGCCGCGTAGCTCCCACGGTAACATCCGATCGTCACTTGCCAGTGCCGCGCCGGTATAAGAAAAGCCGTCGAAAATATTGGAACTGAAATCCGTTTCACCAAGGGTTAATTTTGAACCTAATTGCGGTAATGGACGAAAAAGATAGGTGCGTGATATTTCGCCTGACTGTTCATGGTTATCATCGCTATCGGTCTGATTCAATTGGTAATCACTGCGTAAACGCCATGCTCCCGCGTTAATTCCGGCTGTTCCATAGGCGTTCAGGTTAGTGCTGTTGCTACCATCCTGTGGGCGGTAGCTGCTGGCAAACAGGTTGTAGTCCATCAGGACGCCGGCGACACCTTCTTTCCATGTTGAGGGGGGAGTCCAGTTATCTGAGTGCCACGCCAGCCAGGCTTGTGGAATAGTGATATTCAGTTGCTGGCTAGCCTGATCAAAAATGAAGAGAATTTCAGGCCGGGAGCTAAAATCGACGCACTGGTTTAACCGTGGTAACGACTGACGAACTTCAGGTTTTAAACCAAATTTATCTACCAGTAAATCATTAATACACGGAATGGTTTGGTCACCGTTCTTTTTCCAGTCAATTTTTTGTCCGTTACTGATTTGGTTGTTATTCACCGCAACGCTAACAAAATATTCACCGGGAGCAATGCCCCCTTTTTCCTTTAATAATGAAATATCAATGCGATCTCGCATCGATTTATCGAGGACATTCAGGTTGAATTCGACCGCCAATGCGGAAGGTATCGCCATGACCAGGCAGGATATAAAAGAGAGTCGATAAATATTCACGGTGTCCATACCTGATAAATATTTGAAGAAAGGCGGCGATGACGCCGCCAAAGTGATACTTATTTATAATCCAGTACGTAGGTCGCATTCGCCGTAACTGCGCCTGGTGTTACGGGCGTAGCCTGATCAATTTGTTCCATCCACGCAAAGAAATTTAACGTTTGTTCGCTGGAGGTTGGTGCCAGGTCGATATCTGGAGTAGCGGTGCCTAAAACGATATTGCTTTGATCTTTATTCATTAAACGCACGCCGACACCGGTCGCTTCACCCGTGCTGGTGTTGTTGAGAATCGGATCTGCGCCGGTGGTTTTCGCTGAGCTTTCAAAGGTGACTGCAACTTTAGAAATCTTGCCGCCGGAACCGTTGTTGGAGTTTTCCAGATCGCAGTTGACTAAGCGCAGGTCGACAGCAACGGCATCGCTGTGATGCGACTGATTAATATGGCTGGTGGTCACCTGACCGAGTTCAACCTCTTTATCAATATCATCCTGATGTATTTCACACGGTGCTTCAATAACTTCACCTTTAAAGTGAATTTCACCGGATCCTTCATCAGCCGCATAAACAGGTGCTGTGAATAGCAGAGATATGGCCAGTGCGGCCAATGTTTTTTGTCCTTTAAACATAGCTGAGTCCTTTAAATAATGAGATAGAGTGTTGCGAGGCAAGAATATATTAACTGACAGTTGAATGTATTTGGTTTTATTTAACAATATTAAAAATCTTGTTATATAAAGAATGGAATAATTGAGTGTATAAATTTATTGTTTAATGAGATGAAAGATGGGGTGGGATGGATATGCATAATTTTCATTGGGTTAACAATGCTACCGGCAGGAAAGTATAAAAATAAACTTATCATTCTGCTCAGTATGTGACTTGTCACATTTTTTCACCTTATTAATGGGTATTTGCATCTGGTTTAATTTTTACAATTTATTATGTTCAGCCATATAAAAAAGAACCCGCTCTATTAAAGGCGGGTCCGGAAAGTAAACGGCTTAGCAATCAACCATTAACGCTTGATATCGCTTTTAAAGTCGCGTTTTTCATATCCTGTATACAGTTGACGCGGACGGGCAATCTTCATACCGTCACTGTGCATTTCGCTCCAGTGGGCGATCCAGCCAACGGTACGTGCCATAGCGAAGATCACGGTGAACATAGAAGACGGAATACCCATCGCTTTCAGGATGATACCAGAGTAGAAATCGACGTTCGGGTAGAGTTTCTTCTCGATAAAGTACGGGTCGTTCAGCGCGATGTTTTCCAGCTCCATAGCCACTTCCAGCAGGTCATCTTTGGTACCCAGCTCTTTCAGCACTTCATGGCAGGTTTCACGCATTACGGTGGCGCGCGGGTCGTAATTTTTGTACACGCGGTGCCCGAAGCCCATCAGGCGGAAAGAGTCATTTTTGTCTTTCGCACGACGAACAAATTCCGGAATGTGTTTAACGGAGCTGATTTCTTCCAGCATTTTCAGCGCCGCTTCGTTAGCACCACCGTGCGCAGGTCCCCACAGTGAAGCAATACCTGCTGCGATACAGGCAAACGGGTTCGCACCCGAAGAGCCAGCGGTACGCACGGTGGAGGTAGAGGCGTTCTGTTCATGGTCAGCGTGCAGGATCAGAATACGGTCCATAGCACGTTCCAGAATCGGATTAACTTCATACGGTTCGCACGGCGTGGAGAACATCATATTCAGGAAGTTACCGGCGTAGGAGAGATCGTTGCGCGGGTAAACAAATGGCTGACCAATGGAATACTTGTAACACATCGCGGCCATGGTCGGCATTTTCGACAGCAGGCGGAACGCGGCAATTTCACGGTGACGAGGATTGTTAACATCCAGCGAGTCGTGATAGAACGCTGCCAGCGCGCCGGTAATACCACACATGACTGCCATTGGATGCGAGTCGCGACGGAAAGCATGGAACAGACGGGTAATCTGCTCGTGGATCATGGTATGACGGGTCACCGTAGTTTTAAATTCGTCATACTGTTCCTGAGTCGGTTTTTCACCATTCAGCAGGATGTAACAAACTTCCAGGTAGTTAGAATCGGTCGCCAGCTGATCGATCGGGAAACCGCGGTGCAGCAAAATACCTTCATCACCATCAATAAAAGTAATTTTAGATTCGCAGGATGCGGTTGAAGTGAAGCCAGGGTCAAAGGTGAACACACCTTTTGAACCGAGAGTACGGATATCAATAACATCTTGACCCAGCGTGCCTTTCAGCACATCCAGTTCAACAGCTGTGTCCCCGTTGAGGGTGAGTTTTGCTTTTGTATCAGCCATTTAAGGTCTCCTTAGCGCCTTATTGCGTAAGACTGCCGGAACTTAAATTTGCCTTCGCACATCAACCTGGCTTTACCCGTTTGTTATTTGGCTCGCCGCTCTGTGAAAGAGGGGAAAACCTGGGTACAGAGCTCTGGGCGCTTGCAGGTAAAGGATCCATTGATGACGAATAAATGGCGAATCAAGTACTTAGCAATCCGAATTATTAAACTTGTCTACCACTAATAACTGTCCCGAATGAATTGGTCAATACTTCCACACTGTTACATAAGTTAATCTTAGGTGAAATACCGACTTCATAACTTTTACGCATTATATGCTTTTCCTGGTAATGTTTGTAACAACTTTGTTGAATGATTGTCAAATTAGATGATTAAAAATTAAATAAATGTTGTTATCGTGACCTGGATCACTGTTCAGGATAAAACCCGACAAACTATATGTAGGTTAATTGTAATGATTTTGTGAACGGCCTATACTGCCGCCAGGTCTCCGGAACACCCTGCAATCCCGAGCCACCCAGCGTTGTAACGTGTCGTTTTCGCATCTGGAAGCAGTGTTTTGCATGACGCGCAGTTATAGAAAGGACGCTGTCTGACCCGCAAGCAGACCGGAGGAAGGAAATCCCGACGTCTCCAGGTAACAGAAAGTTAACCTCTGTGCCCGTAGTCCCCAGGGAATAATAAGAACAGCATGTGGGCGTTATTCATGATAAGAAATGTGAAAAAACAAAGACCTGTTAATCTGGACCTACAGACCATCCGGTTCCCCATCACGGCGATAGCGTCCATTCTCCATCGCGTTTCCGGTGTGATCACCTTTGTTGCAGTGGGCATCCTGCTGTGGCTTCTGGGTACCAGCCTCTCTTCCCCTGAAGGTTTCGAGCAAGCTTCTGCGATTATGGGCAGCTTCTTCGTCAAATTTATCATGTGGGGCATCCTTACCGCTCTGGCGTATCACGTCGTCGTAGGTATTCGCCACATGATGATGGATTTTGGCTATCTGGAAGAAACATTCGAAGCGGGTAAACGCTCCGCCAAAATCTCCTTTGTTATTACTGTCGTGCTTTCACTTCTCGCAGGAGTCCTCGTATGGTAAGCAACGCCTCCGCATTAGGACGCAATGGCGTACATGATTTCATCCTCGTTCGCGCTACCGCTATCGTCCTGACGCTCTACATCATTTATATGGTCGGTTTTTTCGCTACCAGTGGCGAGCTGACATATGAAGTCTGGATCGGTTTCTTCGCCTCTGCGTTCACCAAAGTGTTCACCCTGCTGGCGCTGTTTTCTATCTTGATTCATGCCTGGATCGGCATGTGGCAGGTGTTGACCGACTACGTTAAACCGCTGGCCTTGCGCCTGATGCTGCAACTGGTGATTGTCGTTGCACTGGTGGTTTACGTGATTTATGGATTCGTTGTGGTGTGGGGTGTGTGATGAAATTGCCAGTCAGAGAATTTGATGCAGTTGTGATTGGTGCCGGTGGCGCAGGTATGCGCGCGGCGCTGCAAATTTCCCAGAGCGGTCAGACCTGTGCGCTGCTCTCTAAAGTCTTCCCGACCCGTTCCCATACCGTTTCTGCGCAAGGCGGCATTACCGTTGCGCTGGGTAATACCCATGAAGATAACTGGGAATGGCATATGTACGATACCGTAAAAGGGTCGGACTATATCGGTGACCAGGACGCGATTGAATATATGTGTAAAACCGGGCCGGAAGCGATTCTGGAACTCGAACACATGGGCCTGCCGTTCTCGCGTCTTGATGATGGTCGTATCTATCAACGTCCGTTTGGCGGTCAGTCGAAAAACTTCGGCGGCGAGCAGGCGGCACGCACTGCGGCGGCTGCTGACCGTACCGGTCACGCACTGTTGCACACCCTTTATCAGCAGAACCTGAAAAACCATACAACCATTTTCTCCGAGTGGTATGCGCTGGATCTGGTGAAGAACCAGGATGGCGCAGTGGTCGGTTGTACCGCATTGTGCATCGAAACTGGTGAAGTGGTTTATTTCAAAGCCCGCGCTACCGTGCTGGCGACTGGCGGGGCAGGGCGTATTTATCAGTCCACTACCAACGCCCACATTAACACTGGCGACGGCGTCGGCATGGCTATCCGTGCAGGCGTACCAGTGCAGGATATGGAAATGTGGCAGTTCCACCCGACTGGTATTGCCGGTGCGGGCGTCCTGGTCACCGAAGGGTGCCGTGGTGAAGGCGGTTATCTGCTGAACAAACATGGCGAACGCTTTATGGAGCGTTATGCGCCGAACGCCAAAGACCTGGCGGGCCGTGACGTGGTGGCGCGTTCCATCATGATCGAAATCCGTGAAGGTCGCGGCTGTGATGGTCCGTGGGGGCCACACGCAAAACTGAAACTTGACCACCTGGGTAAAGAAGTTCTCGAATCCCGTCTGCCGGGTATTCTGGAACTCTCCCGTACCTTCGCTCACGTTGATCCGGTGAAAGAGCCGATTCCGGTTATCCCAACCTGTCACTACATGATGGGCGGTATTCCGACCAAAGTGACCGGTCAGGCGCTGACGGTGAACGAGAAAGGCGAAGATGTGGTGGTTCCGGGGCTGTTTGCCGTTGGTGAAATCGCTTGTGTATCGGTACACGGCGCTAACCGTCTGGGCGGCAACTCGCTGCTGGACCTGGTGGTCTTTGGTCGTGCGGCAGGTCTGCATCTGCAAGAGTCTATCGCCGAGCAGGGCGCACTGCGCGATGCCAGCGAGTCTGATGTTGAAGCGTCTCTGGATCGTCTGAACCGCTGGAACAACAACCGTAACGGTGAAGATCCGGTGGCGATCCGTAAAGCGCTGCAAGAATGTATGCAGCATAACTTCTCGGTCTTCCGTGAAGGTGATGCGATGGCGAAAGGGCTTGAGCAGTTGAAAGTGATCCGCGAGCGTCTGAAAAATGCCCGTCTGGATGACACTTCCTGCGAGTTCAACACCCAGCGCGTTGAGTGCCTGGAACTGGATAACCTGATGGAAACGGCGTATGCAACGGCTGTTTCTGCCAACTTCCGTACCGAAAGCCGTGGCGCGCATAGCCGCTTCGACTTCCCGGATCGTGATGATGAAAACTGGCTGTGCCACTCCCTGTATCTGCCAGAGTCGGAATCCATGACGCGCCGAAGCGTCAACATGGAACCGAAACTGCGCCCGGCATTCCCGCCGAAGATTCGTACTTACTAATGCGGAGACAGGAAAATGAGACTCGAGTTTTCAATTTATCGCTATAACCCGGATGTTGATGATGCTCCGCGTATGCAGGATTACACCCTGGAAGCGGAAGAAGGTCGTGACATGATGCTGCTGGATGCGCTTATCCAGCTGAAAGAGAAAGATCCCAGCCTGTCGTTCCGCCGCTCCTGCCGTGAAGGTGTGTGCGGTTCCGACGGTCTGAACATGAACGGCAAGAATGGTCTGGCCTGTATTACCCCGATTTCGGCACTCAACCAGCCAGGCAAGAAGATTGTGATTCGCCCGCTGCCAGGTTTACCGGTGATCCGCGATTTGGTGGTAGACATGGGACAATTCTATGCGCAATATGAGAAAATTAAGCCTTACCTGTTGAATAATGGACAAAATCCGCCAGCTCGCGAGCATTTACAGATGCCAGAGCAGCGCGAAAAACTCGACGGGTTGTATGAATGTATTCTCTGCGCATGTTGTTCAACCTCTTGTCCGTCTTTCTGGTGGAATCCCGATAAGTTTATCGGCCCGGCAGGCTTGTTAGCGGCATATCGTTTCCTGATCGATAGCCGTGATACCGAGACTGACAGTCGCCTCGACGGTTTGAGCGATGCATTCAGTGTATTCCGCTGTCACAGCATCATGAACTGCGTCAGTGTATGTCCGAAGGGGCTGAACCCGACGCGCGCCATCGGCCATATCAAGTCGATGTTGTTGCAACGTAATGCGTAATTAAATGTTGATGCCGGGGAAATCCCCCGGCTATTCAGGAAATCTTTAAAAACTGCCCCTGACACTAAGACAGTTTTTAAAGGTTCCTTCGCGAGCCACTACGTAGACAAGAGCTCGCAAGTGAACCCCGGCACGCACATCACTGTGCGTGGTAGTATCCACGGCGAAGTAAGCATAAAAAAGATGCTTAAGGGATCACGATGCAGAACAGCGCTTTGAAAGCCTGGTTGGACTCTTCTTACCTCTCTGGCGCAAACCAGAGCTGGATAGAACAGCTCTATGAAGACTTCTTAACCGATCCTGACTCGGTTGACGCTAACTGGCGTTCGACGTTCCAGCAGTTACCTGGTACGGGAGTCAAACCGGATCAATTCCACTCTCAAACGCGTGAATATTTCCGCCGCCTGGCGAAAGACGCTTCACGTTACTCTTCAACGATCTCCGACCCTGACACCAATGTGAAGCAGGTTAAAGTCCTGCAGCTCATTAACGCATACCGCTTCCGTGGTCACCAGCATGCGAATCTCGATCCGCTGGGACTGTGGCAGCAAGATAAAGTGGCCGATCTGGATCCGTCTTTCCACGATCTGACCGAAGCAGACTTCCAGGAGACCTTCAACGTCGGTTCATTTGCCAGCGGCAAAGAAACCATGAAACTCGGCGAGCTGCTGGAAGCCCTCAAGCAAACCTACTGCGGCCCGATTGGTGCCGAGTATATGCATATTACCAGCACCGAAGAAAAACGCTGGATCCAACAGCGTATCGAGTCTGGTCGCGCGACTTTCAATAGCGAAGAGAAAAAACGCTTCTTAAGCGAACTGACCGCCGCTGAAGGCCTTGAACGTTACCTCGGCGCAAAATTCCCTGGCGCAAAACGCTTCTCGCTGGAAGGCGGTGACGCGTTAATCCCGATGCTTAAAGAGATGATCCGCCACGCTGGCAACAGCGGCACCCGCGAAGTGGTTCTCGGGATGGCGCACCGTGGTCGTCTGAACGTGCTGGTGAACGTGCTGGGTAAAAAACCGCAAGACTTGTTCGACGAGTTTGCCGGTAAACATAAAGAACACCTCGGCACGGGCGACGTGAAATACCACATGGGCTTCTCGTCTGACTTCCAGACCGATGGCGGCCTGGTGCACCTGGCGCTGGCGTTTAACCCGTCTCACCTTGAGATTGTAAGCCCGGTCGTTATCGGTTCTGTTCGTGCCCGTCTGGACAGACTTGATGAGCCGAGCAGCAACAAAGTGCTGCCAATCACCATTCATGGTGACGCCGCAGTGACCGGGCAGGGCGTGGTTCAGGAAACCCTGAACATGTCGAAAGCGCGTGGTTATGAAGTTGGCGGTACGGTACGTATCGTTATCAACAACCAGGTTGGCTTCACCACCTCTAACCCGCTGGATGCCCGTTCGACGCCGTACTGTACTGATATCGGTAAGATGGTTCAGGCACCGATTTTCCACGTAAACGCGGATGATCCGGAAGCCGTTGCCTTTGTGACCCGTCTGGCGCTCGATTTCCGTAACACCTTTAAACGTGATGTCTTCATCGACCTGGTGTGCTACCGCCGTCACGGCCACAACGAAGCCGACGAGCCGAGCGCAACCCAGCCGCTGATGTATCAGAAAATCAAAAAACATCCAACGCCGCGCAAAATCTACGCAGACAAGCTGGAGCAGGAAAAAGTGGCGACGCTGGAAGATGCCACCGAGATGGTTAACCTGTACCGCGATGCGCTGGATGCTGGCGATTGCGTAGTGGCAGAGTGGCGTCCGATGAACATGCACTCTTTCACCTGGTCGCCGTATCTCAACCACGAATGGGACGAAGAGTACCCGAACAAAGTTGAGATGAAGCGCCTGCAGGAACTGGCTAAACGCATCAGCACGGTGCCGGAAGCAGTTGAAATGCAGTCTCGCGTTGCCAAGATTTATGGCGATCGCCAGGCGATGGCAGCTGGTGAGAAACTGTTCGACTGGGGCGGCGCGGAAAACCTCGCTTACGCCACGCTGGTTGACGAAGGCATTCCGGTTCGCCTGTCGGGTGAAGACTCCGGTCGCGGTACCTTCTTCCACCGCCACGCGGTGATCCACAACCAGTCTAACGGTTCCACTTACACGCCGCTGCAACACATCCATAACGGCCAGGGCGCGTTCCGTGTCTGGGACTCCGTACTGTCTGAAGAAGCCGTGCTGGCGTTTGAATACGGTTATGCCACCGCAGAACCACGCACTCTGACTATCTGGGAAGCACAGTTCGGTGACTTCGCTAACGGTGCTCAGGTGGTTATCGACCAGTTCATCTCCTCTGGCGAGCAGAAATGGGGCCGGATGTGTGGTCTGGTGATGTTGCTGCCGCACGGTTACGAAGGGCAGGGACCGGAGCACTCCTCCGCGCGTCTGGAACGTTATCTGCAACTTTGCGCTGAGCAAAACA
This sequence comes from Escherichia sp. WS3227_2, assembly GCF_046486495.1. Lineage (NCBI taxonomy): Bacteria > Pseudomonadati > Pseudomonadota > Gammaproteobacteria > Enterobacterales > Enterobacteriaceae > Escherichia > Escherichia sp. WS3227_2. The sequence continues at coordinate 244,356 of NZ_JBJQLG010000008.1, read as the reverse complement.
TGCAGGTGTGCGTACCGTCTACCCCGGCACAGGTTTACCACATGCTGCGTCGTCAGGCGTTGCGCGGGATGCGTCGTCCACTGGTCGTGATGTCGCCGAAATCCCTGCTGCGTCATCCGCTGGCGGTATCCAGCCTCGAAGAACTGGCGAACGGCACCTTCCTGCCAGCCATCGGTGAAATCGACGAACTTGATCCGAAGGGCGTGAAGCGCGTAGTGATGTGTTCTGGTAAGGTTTATTACGACCTGCTGGAACAACGTCGTAAGAACAATCAACACGATGTCGCCATTGTGCGTATCGAGCAACTCTACCCGTTCCCGCATAAAGCGATGCAGGAAGTGTTGCAGCAGTTTGCTCACGTCAAGGATTTTGTCTGGTGCCAGGAAGAGCCGCTCAACCAGGGCGCATGGTACTGCAGCCAGCATCATTTCCGTGAAGTGATTCCGTTTGGGGCTTCTCTGCGTTATGCAGGCCGCCCGGCCTCCGCCTCTCCGGCGGTAGGGTATATGTCCGTTCACCAGAAACAGCAACAAGATCTGGTTAATGACGCGCTGAACGTCGAATAAATAAAGGATACACAATGAGTAGCGTAGATATTCTGGTCCCTGACCTGCCTGAATCCGTAGCCGATGCCACCGTCGCAACCTGGCATAAAAAACCCGGCGACGCAGTCGTACGTGATGAAGTGCTGGTAGAAATCGAAACTGACAAAGTGGTACTGGAAGTACCGGCATCAGCAGACGGCATTCTGGATGCGGTTCTGGAAGATGAAGGTACAACGGTAACGTCTCGTCAGATCCTTGGTCGCCTGCGTGAAGGCAACAGCGCCGGTAAAGAAACCAGCGCCAAATCTGAAGAGAAAGCGTCCACTCCGGCGCAACGCCAGCAGGCGTCTCTGGAAGAGCAAAACAACGATGCGTTAAGCCCGGCGATCCGCCGACTCTTGGCTGAACACAACCTCGACGCCAGCGCCATTAAAGGCACCGGTGTGGGTGGTCGTCTGACTCGTGAAGATGTGGAAAAACATCTGGCGAAAGCCCCGGCGAAAGAGTCTGCTCCGGCAGCGGCTGCTCCGGCGGCGCAACCGGCTCTGGCTGCACGTAGCGAAAAACGTGTGCCGATGACTCGCCTGCGTAAGCGTGTGGCAGAGCGTCTGCTTGAAGCGAAAAACTCCACCGCTATGCTGACCACGTTCAACGAAGTCAACATGAAGCCGATTATGGATCTGCGTAAGCAGTACGGTGAAGCGTTTGAAAAACGTCACGGTATTCGTCTGGGCTTTATGTCCTTCTACGTGAAAGCGGTGGTTGAAGCCCTGAAACGTTACCCGGAAGTGAACGCGTCTATCGACGGCGATGATGTGGTTTACCACAACTATTTCGACGTCAGCATGGCGGTTTCTACGCCGCGCGGCCTGGTGACGCCGGTACTGCGTGATGTCGATACCCTAGGCATGGCAGACATCGAGAAGAAAATCAAAGAGCTGGCAGTTAAAGGCCGTGACGGCAAGCTGACGGTTGAAGATCTGACCGGTGGTAACTTCACCATCACCAACGGTGGTGTGTTCGGTTCCCTGATGTCTACGCCGATCATCAACCCGCCGCAGAGCGCAATTCTGGGTATGCACGCTATCAAAGATCGTCCGATGGCGGTGAATGGTCAGGTTGAGATCCTGCCGATGATGTACCTGGCGCTGTCCTACGATCACCGTCTGATCGATGGTCGCGAATCCGTGGGCTTCCTGGTAACGATCAAAGAGTTGCTGGAAGATCCGACGCGTCTGCTGCTGGACGTGTAGTAGTTTAAGTTTCACCTGCACTGTAGACCGACGTGGATAGGGTGTCGGTCTACGGTTTAAAAGATAACGATTACTGAAGGATGGACAGAACACATGAACTTACATGAATATCAGGCAAAACAACTTTTTGCCCGCTATGGCTTACCAGCACCGGTGGGTTATGCCTGTACTACTCCGCGCGAAGCAGAAGAAGCCGCTTCAAAAATCGGTGCCGGTCCGTGGGTAGTGAAATGTCAGGTTCACGCTGGTGGCCGCGGTAAAGCGGGCGGTGTGAAAGTTGTAAACAGCAAAGAAGACATCCGTGCTTTTGCAGAAAACTGGCTGGGCAAGCGTCTGGTAACGTATCAAACAGATGCCAATGGCCAACCGGTTAACCAGATTCTGGTTGAAGCAGCGACCGATATCGCTAAAGAGCTGTATCTCGGTGCCGTTGTTGACCGTAGTTCCCGTCGTGTGGTCTTTATGGCCTCCACCGAAGGCGGCGTGGAAATCGAAAAAGTGGCGGAAGAAACTCCGCACCTGATCCACAAAGTTGCGCTTGATCCGCTGACTGGCCCGATGCCGTATCAGGGACGCGAGCTGGCGTTCAAACTGGGTCTGGAAGGTAAACTGGTTCAGCAGTTCACCAAAATCTTCATGGGCCTGGCGACCATTTTCCTGGAGCGCGACCTGGCGCTGATCGAAATCAACCCGCTGGTCATCACCAAACAGGGCGATCTGATTTGCCTCGACGGCAAACTGGGCGCTGATGGCAACGCACTGTTCCGCCAGCCTGATCTGCGCGAAATGCGTGACCAGTCGCAGGAAGATCCACGTGAAGCACAGGCTGCACAGTGGGAACTGAACTACGTTGCGCTGGACGGTAACATCGGTTGTATGGTTAACGGCGCAGGTCTGGCGATGGGTACGATGGACATCGTTAAACTGCACGGCGGCGAACCAGCTAACTTCCTTGACGTTGGCGGCGGCGCAACCAAAGAACGTGTAACCGAAGCGTTCAAAATCATCCTCTCTGACGACAAAGTGAAAGCCGTTCTGGTTAACATCTTCGGCGGTATCGTTCGTTGCGACCTGATCGCTGACGGTATCATCGGCGCGGTAGCGGAAGTGGGTGTTAACGTACCGGTCGTGGTACGTCTGGAAGGTAACAACGCCGAACTCGGCGCGAAGAAACTGGCTGACAGCGGCCTGAATATTATTGCAGCAAAAGGTCTGACGGATGCAGCTCAGCAGGTTGTTGCCGCAGTGGAGGGGAAATAATGTCCATTTTAATTGATAAAAACACCAAGGTTATCTGCCAGGGCTTTACCGGTAGCCAGGGGACTTTCCACTCTGAACAAGCCATTGCATACGGCACTAAAATGGTTGGCGGTGTAACCCCAGGTAAAGGCGGCACCACCCACCTCGGCCTGCCGGTGTTCAACACCGTGCGTGAAGCTGTTGCTGCTACTGGCGCTACCGCTTCTGTTATCTACGTACCAGCACCGTTCTGCAAAGACTCCATTCTGGAAGCTATCGATGCAGGCATCAAACTGATTATCACCATCACTGAAGGCATCCCGACGCTGGATATGCTGACCGTGAAGGTGAAACTGGATGAAGCGGGCGTTCGCATGATCGGCCCGAACTGCCCAGGCGTTATCACTCCGGGTGAATGCAAAATCGGTATCCAGCCTGGTCACATTCACAAACCGGGTAAAGTGGGTATCGTTTCCCGTTCCGGTACACTGACCTATGAAGCGGTGAAACAGACCACGGATTACGGTTTCGGTCAGTCGACCTGTGTTGGTATCGGCGGCGACCCGATCCCTGGCTCTAACTTTATCGACATCCTCGAAATGTTCGAAAAAGATCCGCAGACCGAAGCGATCGTGATGATCGGTGAGATCGGCGGTAGCGCTGAAGAAGAAGCGGCTGCGTACATCAAAGAGCACGTTACCAAGCCTGTTGTGGGTTACATCGCTGGTGTGACTGCGCCGAAAGGCAAACGTATGGGCCACGCGGGTGCCATCATTGCTGGTGGGAAAGGGACTGCGGATGAGAAATTCGCTGCTCTGGAAGCCGCAGGCGTGAAAACCGTTCGCAGCCTGGCGGATATCGGTGAAGCACTGAAAACTGTTCTGAAATAAATATCTGTAATAAGAAATAGCCCTCGCCGCTTCCCTCTACAGGAATGGCGAAGGGTTGTCGGTTTCGACATGGTTGGCCATCGTATGATGGCCTTTTTTATGCCTTAAATGTTAACCACGGTCGAAATCTGACCGCTGGCTTGACTGCATGACCACAGCCACTGTGGATTGCCGCAACCGACCGCAAGCCACGAATAAGAACGACGGCGAATTTCGAATCGTTACCTGATGCACTGGCTTCCCAGCGTTTGACCGTAGCGTTAAGTAAATCAACAAAAGCGATGTTCACCGCTTATCGTCAAGTCGTGCCATTTGTCAGCCAGGATCGGGTCTTTACCCCGGATATTGCAGCATCGCAAAAATTCTTAGAGGGATATGCTATAAATCAAAAATAAAATCTTTGTTGATTGTTTATCATAATATCCACAGATATGATAAATGATATCAATTTAATAATTTTCACTTAATGTGATTCCGGATAATTCGAAAGGCGCTGTGCTTTTCGGATTATTATTATCTGATTAAGATATTTGTCACGCCAGGCTTACTGGGTTATAAATGTCAATCATGATTCTTATAAATTATTTATTGCTGCTTTGGTTACCATTACTTCGTAATAAGTAATGTATTTTTGATGGTTTAAACTATTTTTAAGGGACGGCATTATGCGAGGAAAAATACCTAAAACGGAGCTGCTGGTGACTTTTGAGGTCGTCGCACGTCATGAAAGTTATACCAGAGCGGCAGAGGAGTTAGCGTTAACCCAAAGTGCAGTATTCAGACAAGTGAGTGCGCTGGAGGAATTTTTACATACTCCGTTATTTTCACACTCTAAAAAACGTATTTTTCTTAATGATGCAGGGAAGTATTACCTGGGGATAGTAAAAGAAACATTAAATAAGCTGGAACGCGATACCAATACCATTATGACCTGGCAGCCTACGGTTCAGGTTATTGAACTTGCCGTGAATCCTACGTTTAGTACCCACTGGTTAATCCCAAATTTACATGAATTCACAAAGTTACATCCCGATATTATTGTTAATATTCATTCTTTAGCTAATAACGGCGATTTTCTTAATCGGGAGTACGATGCTGTCATTATGCGCGAAAATTTTTGCGCGCCCTGGGCGGAAGTAGAATATCTCTTTGAAGAGGAGATTTTGCCGGTATGCAGCGGCAGTTTGCTTGCAATGTCCGATCAAAAACTGTCAGTGGCAGAACTGCTTACAGAGTTACCACTTCTGCATCAAAGTACCCGTATTACTGGCTGGGAAGAGTGGTTTGCCTTATCTGGCGTTAGCAGTCCGCTGGTCAACAACGGACCACGTTTCGATTTGCTTTCAATGCTGATTGCCGCCGTGCGCTCGAATCTCGGCGTGGCGCTGTTACCTCGTTTCGCTATTCAACATGATTTGGATAGTGGCGATATGGTGATCCCCTGTGATGTGCCTATTCGTACCGGTAATCGTTTTATTATGACGTGGCAGGAAGAGAAGTCTGACTCACCGCACTTGCAGCAATTTCGTGAATGGTTGCTGGCGAAATCGGTCGTACCGCAGGAGATGTAAAACCTGCGCCTGGCGGGATGCCAGACGCAGTTATTACCAGTCGATACCCGGCTGGGCCTGAATGCCGTTATCAAAAGCATGTTTGACGGGGCGGATTTCGCTTACCGTATCCGCCATTTTTAATATCTGACTGTGGCAACCGCGTCCGGTGACAATGACACTTTGTTGTGCCGGGCGGTTTTGCAGAGAAGCGATCACTTCTTCGGTGTCCAGATAATGGTAAGCCAGCATATAGGTCAGCTCATCAAGCACCACTAAGTCGTAACGCTTGTCAGCCAGCATCCGTTTGCTTTCCGACCAGACCTCTTTCGCCGCGTCGATATCCGCTTGCCGGTTCTGTGTCTCCCAGGTAAAACCGGTTCCCATAATATGAAACTCAACCCCCAGCGGCTGGAGAAGGTTGTATTCACCGTTGTCCCATTGCCCCTTGATGTACTGCGCAACCCCCACCGTTTTGCCATGACCCACCGCGCGCGTCACAGTACCAAACGCGGCAGTGGATTTCCCTTTGCCGTTGCCGGTGAAAACAATCAAGATCCCTTTTTTCTCTATCGCCGCCGCGACGCGCGTATCGACCTGTTCCTTCAATTTCTGCTGGCGCTGCACATGCCGTTCAGTTGAAATTCGCGCTTCCATTCATTTTCCTTAATGTCCCGCAGGGCAACTGGCGCAGCGGTGTTGCTGCTCAAACTGACTAAAGAAATTATTGCCTTTATCATCTACCAGGATGAATGCGGGTAAATTTTCCACTTCCATCATCCACACCGCTTCCATACCCAGCTCCGGGTATTCCAGGCAACGCAGACTTTTGACATATTCTTGCGCCAGTAACGCAGCTGCACCGCCAATACTTCCCAGATTGAAGCCGCCATGTTTGTGACAGGCATCGGTGACCTGCTGGCTGCGGTTACCTTTCGATAACATCACCAGACTGCCGCCAGCCGCCTGGAAGGTATCGACATAACCGTCCATTCGTCCACCCGTGGTTGGACCCAGTGAACCGCAGGCCATGTTCTCCGGTGTTTTCGCCGGGCCAGCGTAATAGACAATATGATGCTTCAGGTAATCCGGCATCGATTCGCCGCTATCCAGCCGCGCTTTTATTTTGGCATGGGCGATATCGCGCGCCACTACGATGGGACCACTTAACGACACGCGGGTGCCTACCGGTAATCTGGCGAGATCCTGCATCACGTCACGCAACGGACGGTTTAGATCCAGCTGTACATGTTGCGCGTGATTTTCTTCCCGCAGTGAGGCTGGAATATATTGCCCCGGATTGTGTTCGAGTTTTTCCAGCCAGATACCGTGTTTGTTAATTTTTGCTTTGATATTGCGATCGGCAGAACAGGAGAGCGCCATAGCTATCGGGCAAGAGCCACCGTGACGCGGCAGACGAATGACGCGAATATCATGAGCGAAATATTTACCCCCAAATTGCGCACCAATACCAAATTGCTGACTGGCGTTGAGCAACGCTTTTTCCAACTCAATATCACGGAATGCTTGTCCCTGCTCGTTTCCGCTGGTGGGCAAATTGTCGTAATATTTCGTTGAGGCCAGCTTGGCAACTTTTAAGGTTTGATCGGCTGAAAGCCCTCCGACGACAAAGGCGATGTGATAAGGCGGGCAGGCAGCGGTGCCCAGCGATTTCATTTTTTCGATTAAAAATGCGGTCAGTTTTTCTGGTTGCAATAGGGATTTTGTTTCCTGATAAAGCGCGGCTTTATTGGCAGAGCCCCCCCCTTTATTAATACAGAGAAAATGGTACTCATCACCAGCGACGGCGCTGATATCAATCTGCGCCGGTAGATTGGTTTGCGTATTGACTTCGGTATACATATCCAGTGGCGCATTTTGTGAAAAGCGCAGATTATTTTCCTGAAAAGTGGTGTAAATGCCTTTGCTTAAGGCTTCGGCGTCGTTACCTCCGGTCCATATCTGTTGCCCTTTACTGGCAACAATAGTTGCGGTGCCGGTATCCTGACAGTTGGGTAATACCCCTTTTGCTGAGACTTCAGCATTACGTAATAACTGCAACGCAACGTATTTATCATTACTGCTGGCCTGCGGATCGTTAAGAATGCTGGCGACCTGTTGCAAATGAGCGGAACGTAAGAAAAAAGAGGCTTCATAAAATGCCTGCCGGGCAAGCAGCGTTAATGCTTCAGGAGCGATTTTTATCACTTCTTCGCCGTCTAATTCCGTTACTGTAATATGTTGATCGCTAATTAATGTATATTCTGTACCGTCTTTATTTTGTAGATACGGTTCTTGCCAGATAAATGGTTTGGACATATTTCACTTTTCACCTTAAACGTTAGTGTTACTTAATTGCCGTCTAACTTCATGATCCGGCTTATAAAAATGCGTAGTCATTGGCTTCTGATTGCTTAAGATCCCCCTCAGGGCAGAGCAACGTTCGATTCATTGGGTTTTAATGCTTTACCCCGACAACCCTCGCCGAAATGTTCGCCTTCCCACCGACTCACCAACGCAGCGCCCATTGCGTTGCTCATGACGTTTGTCGCGGAACGCCCCATATCAAGGAACGGATCAACGCCCATCAGCAAGATCAGCCCCGCTTCCGGAATATTGAACTGGTTGAGCGTGGCGGCGATAACCACCATTGAGGCGCGTGGTACGCCAGCCATTCCTTTCGAGGTCAACATCAGGATCAACAGCATGGTGATTTGCTCACCGATGGATAAATGGATATTGCAGGCCTGGGCGATGAAAACTGTGGCGAAGGAGCAGTAGGCCATTGATCCAACGAGATTAAATGAGTAGCCAATGGGTAAGACAAAGCTGGCAATTTTGGGGGAAACGCCAAATTGCTCCAGTTTTTCAAGCGTTCCCGGAAAAGCAGCTTCAGAACTGGATGTGGTAAATGCCAGCAGGGCGGGTTCCGAAAGGGCACGGGTCAGGCGTCTGATGCAGGGGCCGACATAAACGATGGCCAGACCGATAAGCAGCACCCAAAGTAACAACATGGTGAAATAAAATTCACCCATAAAGATCCCGGCGCTCACCATAACTGCCAGTCCTCGTTCAGCAATCAATGCTGAAATAGCGGCGAATACGGTCAGGGGAGCGAAGAGCATGACGTAGCCAGTGAGCTTTAACATGGCATGTGCCAGCGAATCTAAGGCGTGAACGATGGCGCTGCCTTTCTCACCAATCGCCGTCAGGCTACAGCCGAGGAAAATTGAGAACACCACGATTTGCAAAATTTCATTGTGCGCCATGGCATCGACAATGCTGGTGGGGAAAGCATGCGAAATAAATACTTTTAGCGTAAAGGGTTCTGACGCGACCACTCCGGTGGTTTCGGCACCGTGTGCAACAAAATTAATTCCTGTGCCTGGCATGAAGAAATTTACCGTTATCAAGCCTAAGGCAATTGACAGCAATGAGGCGCAAATAAATAAAAAGAGTGTTTTAGAAAAAATACGACCAAGGGCTTTGGCATCGCCCATTTTAGCAATACCTACCACCAGGGTAGAGACCACTAACGGAGCGATAATCATTTTTATCAGTCGTAAGAAAATCGTCGTGAATATCGATATTTCTTGCGCATAGAGTTTTGCTGTTTCCGGTGAAGCAGTGTTATTGATCACTACGCCGATAATCATTCCAAGTACCAGCGCCAAAAGAATCATCGTGGTTAAACTTATTTTCTTCATTTTTTCCTCCATCAGGTGCACGGCGATAAATCAGAATCAGGAGAAGTAGATGCCCGAATAAAAATTCAGGCATCTACCTGCTATTACAACCTTACAAATAGCTGAAGTGTTGAACTGCAATAAGTGACGGGATGTCAGTTGGCTAAAAGTGTTCGGATTTTTACAAATCGAAACTCATATTTAATAAAGGTGCATGTTGCTGTGCACCATAGACATCATTGTCACCTACATTCCCGGAGATAATATCTCGTGGCATGACGATTTTTACTGCGTTAGAAGGATCAAACCAGACAATACGATGAATAAAGTCAGGTTCAACATGATATAAGCGCGCGATCAGTTCTGGGGTTAATTGCCCTGATGATTTAACTCGCTCATAGTTTTCTTTGGTTTTAAATAAAATATCTAAAACCAGTTCGTAAGGTCCGGCATTTTTCGAACGAATGACTTGCGCCAGTGAGACAATTGACTGTTTCATGCCTGAACTCCTTCTGGCGTCACCTGTTCAATATGGAAATCAAAACGCAGAGCGTCGTTGGCTTCAATCAGGTGATATATGGAAAATTCGTATACCGGCCCGCCCTGAATATCAGAAGGGGAGAACGGGAATGCCAGGTTGCCTGCGGTAGCGATGCGGTTTTCATAGCCGTAGTGCAGCATAGTAGAGCGCACCAGCGAGCAAACGCTATTGGCAATATCCTGGGTCGGTGCAACTACATCAAGGACAATCCCCAGCTCATGCCCGGCAGTTTGCATCGGTTCATGGTCGCCCATCACCCCGTTTTTGCCGTACAGGTGGAAATTGATGCGAATGCTGTCATCGTCGAGCGACAGGTTACGCGAAACGCTGGTTTTGACTTCATCGATGATTTTATCGATCCCGGCGATCATGATCGGGTCGCGCGTTCCGGCGATGGTCAGACAGCGGAAGCCCACCCGTCGCGCACCTTCCAGTTTCAGGGCATACGGCGTTTCTTCATGCTTAGAACCGCTGACGTACACTTCGCCGTCATTGACCGCTTTAAATGTGCAGCCTTTCAGGTTCAACACGCCGCCAGGTCCTGGCAGGAAGTAGGGATCGGATTTCTCATACAGTGTGTGTGCAGCTGCTGACGTTTCGGTAAATTTACGCTTCGGATTAAATGTCTTCAGCGTAAAGCCGTTGTTATCAATGATGCCCATCGCACAGTCAGAGCCTGAGCCGGGCGTTGCGGCGATTGCCGCGCATTCAAGGATTTTCCCACAATGCAGCGCCAGACCTTCATCAAAGCCTTGCATGATCGGTAGCGCAGCAAAGCAGGCCGGGTCGTAAGCGCGCCCGCCCAGCACCACTTGCGCGCCTTCTTTCAGCGCCTGCTGGAAGGGTTCGATGCCCATTTGCGCGACGATATACGTACTTTCGTCAATCGCGTCGTGGGTTAACGGCGGGACAAAATCCAGCGCCGTGATTTTGCCGTTATCCAGCGCCTGGTGGACGATGGCTTTGTCAACGTCTGCCGGGATCAGCGCCATCGAGAACGAGAGGTGCTCTTCCCGGGCAATCTCATGAATTATTTCTCGGCACCACTCCAGGTGTGGAGCGGCACCAGAACCGCCGGCCGTTCCGATCACCACCGGTATATTATTTTGCACGCCTGCGGTGATCATATAGCGCAGATCGCGCTTGACCCCTGCGCGATCGGTAAACGGTTTGCCCGCCCCGAGGTAGTGGGGGCCAGGATCGGAAGAGCCAGCATCAACGGCGATCAGATCGGGCGATTCTGCCATCGCTTTGCGGAAGCTCTCCTCCGGGAATCCATACCCGAGGATTGCCGTAGGCGATAAGACTTTAAAAGAACGAGCCATTTGTTAATCCTTAGCCTGCAACAGCGCGATAGTACGATTCATTTCGTTGAAGACGATATCGAGGCCTTCGTCAAAGCCCATCCCTGGCTTTACCAGCATACGCATAGGGCGAGCGGCAAGGGCGATGTGGACACAGGTGCGGGCACTGACATCAGTTTCATTGCAGGTGCCGCCCTGGTACGCTTCCATGCTGTGGCTATTGCAGTAAAGAACCGCATCGACGATGTTGTGAATACTGCCCAGATCCGGGGTTTTGATTTGCACCATGTGACAACTGGCGGCATCAGTAAAATCAACAATATCCTGGTAGGTGTTACACCATTCATCGGCCACAATTTTCACGCCGGAACCGAGGCGCGTCAGCTCTTTGGTAATCGCGGTCAGCAGGCGAATTTGATCGGGCTTGTTACCGGCATCGACCGGACCTTCAATGTAGAGCGGCAGGCCTTGCGCTTCTTTTTCCAGGCTGGCGATGTATTGCGCACAGCGAAGCGGATCCATATCGAAGATCAGACCGATAGTGCCGTATACATCGATGTGCAGGGTAGGGTGGTAGCGTGCGCTGGTGCGCTTGCTCAGAATACGATCCGACAGCCAGCGGACATATTCGCGCAGTTTTTCACCTTTAAAGCCCAGTTTCTCTTCGACGTTATTAATCAGTGCATGGGGCAGCACGTCGATGCCCTTAAGGATCATCTTATCGACGGCGATATATCGATCGTCGCCGCTCTGACCAAATAATGGAATGGATTCCGCCACGCGTGGCAACTGCCATTCATCACAGACCACTTCAGTTTTCAGACGGCCGGTTGCCAGCGCGGTAGCATCAAGCAGCGCCTGTGATAATCCGTAGCGCACGGCGGTATGCAGCAAGTTGCCGTCAATACGCAATTGGTCGAAGAAACGGGCATTCGGCAGGAAAGCATCTACATCGCGGCCTACCAGTAATGGCTTGATATGGTCGTTGAGGAACGGAATAAAGTGCTCTGCGAGGAACAGTGGATCGCGACCACCTGCCCCGGAATACTGTACGGCAGCACAGTCACCTACGGCGACCGCGCCGTTTTCCAGAATCAACTGTACCGATACGCACTCCCCGGCCTGACGTACGGCGTTAAACCCCTGTGTTACTGGCTCCCCGGTATAAAAAAAGCCGTCGTGACCCGCTCCGTTTTTTATCGCCTGCTGGTCATCGAAATAGAATGAGGAGTAGCCAGCGGTGAACAGGGCCTGTTTTATTTTCATTATGGTCTTCCTATTAATTTACTGTGGGATACAGCATTGATGTCATCTACAACCATCTGGAATGTCGGTTGGCGTCCTTCAAAGCGTGCGCGTTCCGCAACGTAATCGTGGTGGAGGTCGAGAATATCTTTTGGCAATGGAACGGCTCCGGCTTCCAGTACGCGTATCGCGCCGGTGTTGTCACGGACCGGAAGAATTTTGCCCGCGTTGCAGGCGGCTGGCGCAAACGGCACATCCAGTACGCCCGCTTCAAATGCCAGCACCGTACCGCGCGCAATATCACCATTACCCAGTTCGAACACTTTATTCAGTACCGCGCGAACCTCGCTCTTAATCAGTTCAATTTCCAGTTCAACCGCAGGGCAAGGCGGGAATTTCTGCTCGTTGACCATGTTGAGCATCTGGCGGGAGGCTTTCAGCCCCTGAATGTTGGCAGCGGCAGTCGGGATGCCCCAGGCTTCGTGCGGACTTTTGGTGATGACTTTGGTGGCACCAGACATCCCCGCGACGGCTGCACCCCAGGAGATAATGGCGAACGCTTTCGATTCGTCTTCCGGAAAGCCGCCCATCCACTGGTGAAACACGGTACTTAATTCATAGTCGGTATAGCCATAGCTCTGAAAGTATTCGTGTGCAAGTTCACGCAGAGACTGGATCGCCGCGACATCCTGCGTCAGGCTGCCGACCTGTCCATAACCAACGGTGATAGATTTCACACCCTGTTCCAGCGCCAGTAATCCTTCGATTATCGCGATAGAGTGCGAGATAAACGGCGGGATCAGCGTACCCGTTAGTGGGCCAAACGGTTCGCGGTTGATGCGGATCCCGTGTTCTTCATACATCCCCATTAAACGATCGCAGTACTGCCAGTCGCGGATCGATTTTTCCAGCGTTACGCGCTTGGCATACGGAATATTGTAGGAAATGCCGCCGCCTTCATAACTGGTAAAGCCGCTGGCCATCGAGATTTCAGCCAGCAGACGCGCATCTGGCGTGCCGTGGCGGATCTGTAGCGGTTTTTGCAAAGTTTCGGTGAGGCGACGGCAAGCTGCGACGCCGTGGTTAACTACCGGTAAACCGTTCAGTTTAGAGGTTCCGGCTTCGATGGATTTTTTAATCCCTACAGCCGCTTCTTCGTACCGATTCAGACGGGTATATGCATCGATGGTGCTCGGCAGCAGATCGCACTCTTCTTGTAGTGTTTTCAGTAGTTCGATGTGTTCGTCCATCAGCGCCACGCCTGCGCGCGGTTGGCTAAGAGTTTTACCTTCCTTGTCTGCTTTCAGCAGGGCAAGAGAGAAGCGTTTATGCTCAGGAATGGTTTGTTGGTATTTAACGCCATCTTCAAAGTTTTCAACATCCTTGCCGGTTTCCCAGGTTTTCAGTACCTGTTGCCGCTCGGTCATGAATTCGTCATGGGTTAATTTCTTATTTCGAAGTTCCATTGATTGCAGCCTTAATTGTTATAGGGTTAAGCATTGAATACTGGTGCGCGCGGCGGCCAGTGGATCGACTCTGGCGACGTTTGCCAGCAGTGGTAATAGCCCCCGGGAATCGCGGTAATATTCAAATTCGGTCGGTAAGAGAATGCGTTTACCGTCGTCGTTTAACTCGCGGTATTTCAACCAGTGATGCATATCGAACTGACTGGCACGCGAGAGCCATCCGCCGGAACCAACGACTTTACGCACGGTTGTCAGGTCACGTCCCATCTGTAAATCGACATTGCCGACGCAGGTGCAGACCTCTTTTTTGGTGCCCGCATGTCTTTCGGTGGCATAACCCACACACAGTCCGGCCAGGACGGTATCGAAATATTTTTCTTCTGCATTCGCGGGTAAGTAGTCGGGATGAGCGACTAGATGGCGGAGGTAATGATAAAAAGCGTCCAGCTGTGCGGGTTGCTGAGCAAAATTCACATTGACTAACTCTTTCGCACTTTCACCAACCACCATTGCCGAGACGCGCATTCCCAGATCGCCTTCCACCGTCCGTTTCACGAAGGGTTCCGGTACGCCGTGTAAAACGGTGTCGGGCGAGAGCGTGTTGGCACAGGCGGAATAGACATCGGTGGTTGCGCCACCCATGTCGATCAGCATGAACTCTTTCCAGCTGTGATCGACGTTACTGATTGCCTTAACCAGTTCAAAGACCGTCCATGGTGTCGGCATTGGTTCTTCGCCTGTTTTATCAACAATGACATCCAACCCTTTCCCTTTAACGATGCGTTTAAGGAATATGTCGCAGATAGCCTGGCGTGCAGCTAAAGGGTTCGGATGGTCAAGATCGGGCAGAACGTTGTCGACGATGGTCAGGTCTTTATGCCCGAGGATCTCCTGCACCTCGTCCTGAATATCCCGGTTTCCGGCATAAATAATGGCGCAGTCGAGTTTGGATTCTGCCAACACACGGGCGTTATTCAGTCCGTAGCTTTCTTCTCCGCCATCGGTGCCGCCGGTGAACAAGAGAATATCGGGCTGCGTTTCTTCCAGTGCCTGGATATCACGGCGGTTCAGCTTGTAGGCGTAATATTGCGCAATTTTAGCACCCGCAGAGTGAGCGGTTACTTTCGCGGTTTCCAGGGTGATAGAAGGCACCAATCCCATTGCGGCAACCGCCAGCCCACCTTTGGCAGAGGAGGAATACTTCAATGCAACCTCACCACTGTTTAACAGGGGGAGGGCATTATCTACGTTTAACACCTGGTCCAGGCTGGAGAAAAACCCCTTCGCCAGATGATGGGTGGTGGTTGGGGTCAGAACGTGGTTAACCAACGTTAACGCGTCCCCCTCCCGGGTGAAGAGGGCTGCTTTGGTCCACGTCGAACCAATATCGACAGAGACGATTTGCATCAGATTGCCTCTTCAAGAATGCGAGTATCAACGTCATGACGTTGGTTGATATCGTGGGCCATCAGCTGACAAACATCTTCTAAGTCATGACTTGGGGAAAAGACGCGATCAAATCCCATCTCTTTGAACTTGGTTTCCACGTCAGCGAAGTCATGTTTTCCGACCACCAGGTTACCGCCCACATAGAGCAGGATGTTACCCAGCCCACGCTCGATGCAGCGTTCGCGCATGCCCAGACAATCGATATCGCCATGCCCATAGATAGAGGAGACGACAATCGCGTCAGCACCAGTTTCAATGGCAGCATCAATATATTCGTCCTGGCTGACCATTACGCCCAGATTAATAACTCTGAAGTCATGGTTGCTAAAAACGCGGTCCAGAACTTTATTGCCTACTGCATGGCAGTCCGCGCCAATAACGCCAATCACAAGTGTTGCTTTCTTCATGGGTAATCCTTTGTAAGACAGAGAGTAAAATAAGTTACACACGTCGTATTTATGGCCGCTCATAACGGCACAGGTTTAATATCACAGGAGTGTCTTTATCTGACCGTAATGTTGCAATTGATCTATTTTCAAAATGTCTTTCGGGAAATGATTGTTTAAAGTGTGTTTTCAAATTCTCATTTTAATTCAGTGTGTTATGTCAACTAATGTCATGAATGTTAAATTTTTAAAATTAACTTGATTTGATGTATTGAGATAATTGTGATCAACTTCTAATTTGCATTTTTGTGACGTGGCTTTAGCCATGAGTAAATACATTTCATAAAAGTTAAGTCGAATTTCACTGCAATTCATCTCTGCTTAATGTAAAAATAATGTTGAAAATAACAAATAATTAATGATTCATGCGAATTATGACCTTTGTTAGCTCTTTTGATTTTTCGTAAAAAAGAAAAGTACATGAAGGTGCTACCAGTACGAGTAACGTTAATCAAAAGTTTTATTACGTCTGGCAATAACGCAGGCCATTTTTCGCGACAGGAGGGATTTAATCAGTATAATCCTCATACAATAGGTCAGGATTTACTGAACCGTTAACGGGGATTTGGTGTTGAAATTTAGAAATGGCGGAGTCAATTAATGAAGACAATATCGGAAAAATGACAGTGTCAGAATTAATTTCAATTAATCCTTCTCGTTGTTGACCAAAAAAGATATTTATCTTGATTTCATTTGTACTACGGCAATCAATATGCAGTAATTTTTGATCGCTGAGATTTTCTGTTTCATAAATGTTTTTGGCGATAGTCGGATGTATTGATGCCAGACATCTGCTCAGATAAGCCAGATCCTTTAGGGAACACCCCGCTGAGTAGAGGATGTCAGAGAATTTTTGTGTGTCAACTGTTGTCTCTGAAGCGTATGTTGCATTGACAGGAAGGGTGTTGAAAGAGATTTGAGATGGGATCATTATTTAAATCTTTCCGTGAGTAATAAAAATTAATCCCCGGGCATTGTTTAGCAATATTTGCCACAGGGAATATATAAAAATTAAAGTATTTGATTGGCATCGGTTAACTGATCAATAACCAGTGCCAGATTGGTAAACATTTTGAAAAAGCGATACTGGCTCGGAATATCTCTTTCAAAGACGAAACATTCAATGTCATTGTTTGAAAAATAAAGGACTAGTGTTGCTGATTCGTCAGGAAAAATATGGAAATATATCTGGTTACCAGAAGGAGGATAGTCCAGATGAAGGGTATCTTTGCCCGTCACATACCTGTTGTGGTCGTGGATGCTGCGCTCACACTTCATCAGAGGTGTCATGATACTCATGTATTCATCTGATGTTAATATATTAAAATCACCATCCATTTTAAAGAAACGATAAAGTAACAGTACATCCTCTTGCGTAACCGGTTCGTTTGTTTTTAGAGGGAAATAAGTGGGAACCAGAAGATGAGGTTCTAATCTATTTTGTTGAGCGCTATAACTAAATTTGAACATAAATTCCGGATCGCTCATTAATTGAGCGACATAATTATGCCTGGCTTCAAAAATTTTAACTTTTATCAGGTTAAATAAGTCTGTTTCGTCATCCTGTATTAAAAGACATTGGCCATAGCAGCCAGGCTTTTTTTCATTATAAGCAGAAACGGTTATTCTGTCAGGAGTGTCAACGTTATATCCAAAAGCCAGATAGTGACCTTCCTCATCGAGATTTGTTTCCAGGTTATTTAAATTCATCACATGAAGTGTTTGCAATGCTGATTCAATGAGCTGTTGACTCTCTGAGGTAAATGTTTCGCGCTGCGTTGTATAAAGTGTATCGATTCCAACGACTATCCGATGTGGGTCAAGGATGGCGGCAATCATCTTTATTACCTGCACAGTCATGGGTGATGTCATTGATTCTTTATCTGTTTTTAGAGGATCATTAGATGGCCAACCTGAGAAGCGATTGACAGCAGAACTGATATTATCAGGACTCATAGCAGCAACCTCATTGTAATCAAGCGAGGCGCTGAGCGTACTCGGCTATAGAAAAACTAACTTGCAAAAATCGCTCATTTTTCATTTATCAGGCGAAAGTGGTCTCTGTTCACTCAGAAACAATCACTCCCGCTAAGTCATACCTGTTTCATCGATACATTTAAGTGATTATTACTAATGAAACAATAACATAACGGGCTTACGGCCGGTGCTCATAAACGCAACAATCAATTAACTTTGATAAAAATATGTTATGTAAAATAGCAACAAATTGGCTAATCTAATCAATTGGTATTATAAAAAGTGGATAAGGCGGTTCTGTTAAATAAAACACTGGTTTTTTATCTATACCTTTTCATTGTAATAATTGTGTTGCATAAATATTTCACAATAAATTAACAATAAAATTACCAATGATCTATGGTTTATACATAATTAACATATTTGGTTGGTTTTGATATAAATCAATTTTTAATTCTTGAAAAAAATCTGCAAAACACGATAAATTGTCGTAGATCAAATTGGTGAGATCGTGACAATTTCGCTATAAATTGATCACTGTCGAAAAATGCAAATTTGCTCAATAAAAACCTGTTTATTGTAAGGATTTTGCGGCGTAATATAATTACGGGATCAATTTGGTTTATTCATTAACATATTTGTAACTTTTTTATCATTGTCTTTTCCTCTTTTGATGAAATGGCAACGATAGAGGCGAGCAAATAATTTTGTATTGGGGCATGCGTGTGACCCTTTCTAACGGGGTTCACTCTCGGAGTCTTCATGCGATGAGCAAGGAGTCATGATGTTAGATATAGTCGAACTGTCGCGCTTACAGTTTGCCTTGACCGCGATGTACCACTTCCTTTTTGTGCCACTGACGCTCGGTATGGCGTTCCTGCTGGCCATTATGGAAACGGTCTACGTCCTTTCCGGCAAACAGATTTATAAAGATATGACCAAGTTCTGGGGCAAGTTGTTTGGTATCAACTTCGCTCTGGGTGTGGCTACCGGTCTGACCATGGAGTTCCAGTTCGGGACTAACTGGTCTTACTATTCCCACTATGTAGGGGATATCTTCGGTGCGCCGCTGGCAATCGAAGGTCTAATGGCCTTCTTCCTCGAATCCACCTTTGTAGGTCTGTTCTTCTTCGGTTGGGATCGTCTGGGTAAAGTTCAGCATATGTGTGTCACCTGGCTGGTGGCGCTCGGTTCAAACCTGTCCGCACTGTGGATTCTGGTTGCGAACGGCTGGATGCAAAACCCAATCGCGTCCGATTTCAACTTTGAAACTATGCGTATGGAGATGGTGAGCTTCTCCGAGCTGGTGCTTAACCCGGTTGCTCAGGTGAAATTCGTTCACACTGTAGCGTCTGGTTATGTGACTGGCGCGATGTTCATCCTCGGTA
The DNA here is from genome assembly GCF_046486495.1 of Escherichia sp. WS3227_2. Lineage (NCBI taxonomy): Bacteria > Pseudomonadati > Pseudomonadota > Gammaproteobacteria > Enterobacterales > Enterobacteriaceae > Escherichia > Escherichia sp. WS3227_2. Next base: position 225,377 of record NZ_JBJQLG010000008.1, on the reverse strand, counting down.
TCAGCGCATGGTATATGCTGAAAGGTCGTGACTTCGCCTTCGCTAAACGCTCCTTTGCTATCGCTGCCAGCTTCGGTATGGCTGCCGTTCTGTCTGTTATTGTTCTGGGTGATGAATCTGGTTACGAAATGGGCGACGTGCAGAAAACCAAACTGGCTGCTATTGAAGCCGAGTGGGAAACGCAACCTGCGCCTGCTGCCTTTACTCTGTTCGGCATTCCTGATCAGGAAGAGGAGACGAACAAATTTGCGATCCAGATCCCTTACGCGCTGGGCATCATTGCAACGCGTTCCGTGGATACTCCAGTTATCGGCCTGAAAGAACTGATGGTGCAGCATGAAGAACGCATTCGTAACGGGATGAAGGCGTACTCTCTGCTCGAGCAACTGCGTTCTGGTTCTACCGACCAGGCGGTTCGTGACCAGTTCAATAGCATGAAGAAAGACCTCGGTTACGGTCTGCTGCTGAAACGCTATACGCCAAACGTGGCTGATGCGACTGAAGCGCAGATTCAACAGGCAACCAAAGACTCCATTCCGCGTGTAGCGCCGCTGTACTTCGCGTTCCGTATCATGGTGGCGTGTGGCTTCCTGCTGCTGGCAATCATCGCGCTCTCTTTCTGGAGTGTCATCCGCAACCGCATTGGCGAGAAAAAATGGCTGCTGCGCGCCGCGCTGTACGGTATTCCGCTGCCGTGGATTGCTGTAGAAGCGGGCTGGTTTGTGGCTGAATATGGCCGCCAACCGTGGGCTATCGGTGAAGTGCTGCCGACAGCTGTGGCGAACTCGTCACTGACCGCAGGTGATCTCATCTTCTCAATGGTGCTGATTTGCGGCCTGTATACCCTGTTCCTGGTGGCAGAATTGTTCTTAATGTTTAAATTTGCACGCCTCGGCCCAAGCAGCCTGAAAACCGGTCGCTATCACTTTGAGCAGTCTTCCACGACTACTCAGCCGGCACGCTAAGACAGGAGTCGTCAAATGATCGATTATGAAGTATTGCGTTTTATCTGGTGGCTGCTGGTTGGCGTTCTGCTGATTGGTTTTGCAGTCACTGACGGTTTCGACATGGGGGTGGGCATGCTCACCCGTTTCCTCGGTCGTAACGACACCGAGCGTCGAATTATGATTAACTCCATTGCACCACACTGGGACGGTAACCAGGTTTGGCTGATCACCGCAGGCGGCGCACTCTTTGCTGCCTGGCCGATGGTCTATGCCGCTGCGTTCTCCGGCTTCTATGTGGCGATGATCCTCGTGCTGGCGTCTTTGTTCTTCCGTCCGGTCGGTTTTGACTACCGCTCCAAGATTGAAGAAACCCGCTGGCGTAACATGTGGGACTGGGGCATCTTCATTGGTAGCTTCGTTCCGCCGCTGGTGATTGGTGTAGCGTTCGGTAACCTGTTGCAGGGCGTACCGTTCAACGTTGATGAATATCTGCGTCTGTACTACACCGGTAACTTCTTCCAGCTGCTTAACCCGTTCGGCCTGCTGGCAGGCGTGGTGAGCGTAGGGATGATCATTACTCAGGGCGCAACCTATCTGCAAATGCGTACCGTGGGCGAACTGCACCTGCGTACCCGTGCAACGGCTCAGGTGGCGGCACTGGTGACACTGGTCTGTTTCGCACTGGCTGGCGTATGGGTGATGTACGGTATCGATGGTTATGTTGTGAAATCAACAATGGATCATTACGCGGCATCTAACCCACTGAATAAAGAAGTGGTTCGTGAAGCTGGCGCATGGCTGGTTAACTTCAACAACACGCCGATTCTGTGGGCTATTCCGGCACTGGGTGTGGTTCTGCCGCTGCTGACCATCCTGACTGCACGTATGGATAAAGCCGCGTGGGCGTTTGTGTTCTCCTCCCTGACGCTGGCCTGCATCATCCTGACAGCCGGTATCGCAATGTTCCCGTTTGTGATGCCGTCCAGCACCATGATGAACGCAAGTCTGACAATGTGGGATGCAACTTCCAGCCAGCTGACACTTAACGTCATGACCTGGGTTGCGGTGGTTCTGGTACCGATCATTCTGCTCTACACTGCCTGGTGTTACTGGAAAATGTTCGGTCGTATCACCAAAGAAGATATTGAACGTAACACCCACTCTCTGTACTAAGTAAGGAGCTAAAAATGTGGTATTTCGCATGGATTCTGGGAACGCTTCTTGCCTGTTCGTTTGGGGTAATCACTGCGCTGGCGCTTGAGCACGTCGAATCAGGCAAAGCCGGTCAAGAAGACATCTGATGAGTAAGATTATCGCAACCTTGTATGCGGTAATGGACAAGCGCCCCCTGCGGGCGCTTTCCTTCGTGATGGCGCTTCTGTTAGCAGGATGTATGTTTTGGGACCCATCTCGTTTTGCCGCGAAGACCAGTGAACTGGAAATCTGGCATGGTTTATTGCTGATGTGGGCCGTCTGTGCTGGTGTGATTCACGGCGTGGGCTTTCGTCCGCAGAAGGTTCTCTGGCAAGGGATTTTTTGCCCATTGCTTGCCGATATTGTTCTCATTGTCGGGCTGATTTTCTTCTTCTTTTAAATCAGAATTCTCTTTAAAAAATTATGGGCCGCTCCAGGCCCATAAATTTTTACGCTCCCTTAACTTGCCCTCATTCCCAAACCTCAATCGCGCGCGTATAGTAGCAGCGTTTAAAAGCTCTAACTTTTGTTGCATTACCGGGATGTAAAGTGAATACAACGCTGTTTCGATGGCCGGTTCGCGTCTACTATGAAGATACCGATGCCGGTGGTGTGGTGTACCACGCCAGTTACGTCGCTTTTTATGAAAGAGCACGCACAGAGATGCTGCGTCATCATCACTTCAGTCAACAGGCGCTGATGGCTGAACGCGTTGCCTTTGTGGTACGTAAAATGACGGTGGAATATTACGCACCTGCGCGGCTCGACGATATGCTCGAAATACAGACTGAAATAACATCAATGCGTGGCACCTTTTTGGTTTTCACGCAACGTATTGTCAACGCCGAGAATACTTTGCTGAATGAAGCAGAGGTTCTGGTTGTTTGCGTTGACCCACTCAAAATGAAGCCTCGTGCGCTTCCCAAGTCTATTGTCGCGGAGTTTAAGCAGTGACTGACATGAATATCCTTGATTTGTTCCTGAAGGCTAGCCTTCTGGTTAAACTTATCATGTTGATTTTGATTGGTTTTTCAATCGCATCCTGGGCCATTATTATCCAGCGGACCCGTATTCTTAACGCAGCGGCGCGCGAAGCCGAAGCGTTTGAAGATAAATTCTGGTCTGGAATCGAACTCTCTCGCCTCTATCAAGAGAGCCAGGGGAAACGGGATAATCTGACTGGTTCGGAACAAATCTTTTACAGCGGGTTCAAAGAGTTTGTGCGCCTGCATCGTGCCAATAGCCATGCGCCGGAAGCCGTAGTGGAAGGGGCGTCGCGTGCTATGCGTATCTCCATGAACCGTGAACTTGAAAATCTGGAAACGCACATTCCGTTCCTCGGTACGGTTGGCTCCATCAGCCCGTATATTGGTCTGTTTGGTACGGTCTGGGGGATCATGCACGCCTTTATCGCCCTCGGGGCGGTAAAACAAGCAACACTGCAAATGGTTGCGCCCGGTATCGCAGAAGCGTTGATTGCGACGGCAATTGGTCTGTTCGCCGCAATTCCGGCGGTAATGGCTTATAACCGTCTCAACCAGCGCGTAAACAAACTGGAACTGAATTACGACAACTTTATGGAAGAGTTTACCGCGATTCTGCACCGCCAGGCGTTTACCGTTAGCGAGAGCAACAAGGGGTAAGCCATGGCCAGAGCGCGTGGACGAGGTCGTCGCGATCTCAAGTCCGAAATCAACATTGTACCGTTGCTGGACGTACTGCTGGTGCTGTTGCTGATCTTTATGGCGACAGCGCCCATCATCACCCAGAGCGTGGAGGTCGATCTGCCAGACGCTACTGAATCACAGGCGGTGAGCAGTAACGATAATCCGCCAGTGATTGTTGAAGTGTCTGGTATTGGTCAGTACACCGTGGTGGTTGAGAAAGATCGCCTGGAGCGTTTACCACCAGAGCAGGTGGTGGCGGAAGTGTCCAGCCGTTTCAAGGCCAACCCGAAAACGGTCTTTCTGATCGGTGGCGCAAAAGATGTGCCTTACGATGAAATAATTAAAGCACTGAACTTGTTACATAGTGCGGGTGTGAAATCGGTTGGTTTAATGACGCAGCCTATCTAAACATCTGCGTTTCCCTTGCTTGAAAGAGAGCGGGTAACAGGCGAACAGTTTTTGGAAACCGAGAGTGTCAAAGGCAACCGAACAAAACGACAAGCTCAAGCGGGCGATAATTATTTCAGCAGTGCTGCATGTCATCTTATTTGCGGCGCTGATCTGGAGTTCGTTCGATGAGAATATAGAAGCTTCAGCCGGAGGCGGCGGTGGTTCATCCATCGACGCTGTCATGGTTGATTCAGGTGCGGTAGTTGAGCAGTACAAACGCATGCAAAGCCAGGAATCAAGCGCGAAGCGTTCTGATGAGCAGCGCAAGATGAAGGAACAGCAGGCTGCTGAAGAACTGCGTGAGAAACAAGCGGCTGAACAGGAACGCCTGAAGCAACTTGAGAAAGAGCGGTTAGCTGCTCAGGAACAGAAAAAGCAGGCTGAAGAAGCCGCAAAACAGGCCGAGTTAAAGCAGAAGCAAGCGGAAGAAGCGGCAGCGAAAGCGGCGGCAGATGCTAAAGCGAAGGCCGAAGCGGATGCTAAAGCTGCGGAAGAAGCTGCGAAGAAAGCGGCTGCAGACGCGAAGAAAAAAGCAGAAGCAGAAGCCGCCAAAGCCGCAGCCGAAGCGCAGAAAAAAGCCGAGGCAGCCGCGGCGGCACTGAAGAAGAAAGCGGAAGCGGCAGAAGCAGCTGCAGCTGAAGCAAGAAAGAAAGCGGCAACTGAAGCTGCTGAAAAAGCCAAGGCAGAAGCTGAGAAGAAAGCGGCTGCTGAAAAGGCTGCAGCTGATAAGAAAGCGGCAGCAGAGAAAGCTGCAGCCGACAAAAAAGCAGCAGAAAAAGCGGCTGCTGAAAAGGCAGCTGCTGATAAGAAAGCAGCGGCAGAAAAAGCCGCCGCAGACAAAAAAGCGGCAGCGGCAAAAGCAGCAGCTGAAAAAGCCGCTGCAGCAAAAGCTGCCGCAGAGGCAGATGATATTTTCGGTGAGCTAAGCTCTGGTAAGAATGCACCGAAAACGGGGGGAGGGGCGAAAGGGAACAATGCTTCGCCAGCCGGGAGTGGTAATACTAAAAACAATGGCGCATCAGGGGCCGATATCAATAACTATGCCGGGCAGATTAAATCTGCTATCGAAAGTAAGTTCTATGACGCATCGTCCTATGCAGGCAAAACCTGTACGCTGCGCATAAAACTGGCACCCGATGGTATGTTACTGGATATCAAACCTGAAGGTGGCGATCCCGCACTTTGTCAGGCTGCGTTGGCAGCAGCTAAACTTGCGAAGATCCCGAAACCACCAAGCCAGGCAGTATATGAAGTGTTCAAAAACGCGCCATTGGACTTCAAACCGTAATCGCGATGTTGACTTTTCCGACGGTCAACATCAGGCACCGGTTGCCACGGGGTTCTGGTAGTTTTGTGTATTTTAGTTTGTTAACATTCTGCTAAATTATCGTGGGCCATCGGTCCAGATAAGGGAGATATGATGAAGCAGGCATTACGAGTAGCATTTGGTTTTCTCATACTGTGGGCATCAGTTCTGCATGCTGAAGTCCGCATTGTGATCGACAGCGGTGTAGATTCCGGTCGTCCTATTGGTGTTGTTCCTTTCCAGTGGGCGGGTCCTGGTGCGGCACCTGAAGATATTGGCGGCATCGTTGCTGCTGACTTGCGTAACAGCGGTAAATTTAATCCGTTAGATCGCGCTCGTCTGCCACAGCAGCCGGGTAGTGCGCAGGAAGTACAACCAGCTGCATGGTCCGCACTGGGCATTGACGCTGTAGTTGTCGGTCAGGTCACTCCGAATCCGGATGGTTCTTACAATGTTGCTTATCAACTTGTTGACACTGGCGGCGCACCGGGTACTGTACTTGCTCAGAACTCGTACAAAGTGAACAAGCAGTGGCTGCGTTATGCTGGTCATACCGCCAGTGATGAAGTGTTTGAAAAACTGACCGGCATTAAAGGTGCGTTCCGTACCCGTATTGCCTACGTTGTTCAGACCAACGGCGGTCAGTTCCCGTATGAACTGCGCGTATCTGACTATGACGGTTACAACCAGTTTGTCGTTCACCGTTCACCGCAGCCGCTGATGTCTCCGGCGTGGTCACCAGACGGTTCTAAACTGGCTTATGTGACCTTCGAAAGCGGTCGTTCCGCGCTGGTCATCCAAACGCTGGCAAATGGCGCTGTACGTCAGGTGGCTTCATTCCCGCGTCACAACGGTGCACCTGCATTCTCGCCAGACGGCAGCAAACTGGCATTCGCCTTGTCGAAAACCGGTAGTCTGAACCTGTACGTAATGGATTTGGCTTCTGGTCAGATCCGCCAGGTGACGGATGGTCGCAGTAACAATACCGAACCGACCTGGTTCCCGGACAGCCAGAACTTGGCATTTACTTCTGACCAGGCCGGTCGTCCACAGGTTTATAAAGTGAATATCAACGGCGGTGCGGCACAACGTATTACCTGGGAAGGTTCGCAGAACCAGGATGCGGATGTCAGCAGCGACGGTAAATTTATGGTAATGGTCAGCTCCAATGGTGGGCAGCAGCACATTGCCAAACAAGATCTGGCAACGGGAGGCGTACAAGTTCTGTCGTCCACGTTCCTGGATGAAACGCCAAGTCTGGCACCTAACGGCACTATGGTAATCTACAGCTCTTCTCAGGGGATGGGATCCGTGCTGAATTTGGTTTCTACAGATGGGCGTTTCAAAGCGCGTCTTCCGGCAACTGATGGACAGGTCAAATTCCCTGCCTGGTCGCCGTATCTGTGATAATAATTAATTGAATAGTAAAGGAATCATTGAAATGCAACTGAACAAAGTGCTGAAAGGGCTGATGATTGCTCTGCCTGTTATGGCAATTGCGGCATGTTCTTCCAACAAGAACGCCAGCAATGACGGCAGCGAAGGCATGCTGGGTGCCGGCACTGGTATGGATGCGAACGGCGGCAACGGCAACATGTCTTCCGAAGAGCAGGCTCGTCTGCAAATGCAACAGCTGCAGCAGAACAACATCGTTTACTTCGATCTGGACAAGTACGATATCCGTTCTGACTTCGCTCAAATGCTGGATGCACATGCAAACTTCCTGCGTAGCAACCCGTCTTACAAAGTCACCGTAGAAGGTCACGCGGACGAACGTGGTACTCCGGAATACAACATCTCCCTGGGTGAACGTCGTGCGAACGCCGTTAAGATGTACCTGCAGGGTAAAGGCGTTTCTGCAGACCAGATCTCCATCGTTTCTTACGGTAAAGAAAAACCTGCAGTACTGGGTCATGACGAAGCGGCATACTCCAAAAACCGTCGTGCGGTACTGGTTTACTAAGAGAATTGCATGAGCAGTAACTTCAGACATCAACTATTGAGTCTGTCGTTACTGGTTGGTATAGCGGCCCCCTGGGCCGCTTTTGCTCAGGCACCAATCAGTAGTGTCGGCTCAGGCTCGGTCGAAGACCGCGTCACTCAACTTGAGCGTATTTCAAATGCTCACAGCCAGCTTTTAACCCAACTCCAGCAACAACTCTCTGATAATCAATCCGATATTGATTCCCTGCGCGGTCAGATTCAGGAAAATCAGTATCAACTGAATCAGGTCGTGGAGCGGCAAAAGCAGATCCTGTTGCAGATCGACAGCCTCAGCAGCGGTGGTGCAGCGGCGCAATCAACCAGCGGTGATCAAAGCGGTGCGGCGACATCAACGACGCCGACAGCTGATGCTGGTACTGCGAATGCTGGCGCGCCGGTGAAAAGCGGCGATGCAAACACGGATTACAATGCAGCAATTGCGCTGGTGCAGGATAAATCCCGCCAGGATGACGCAATGGTGGCATTTCAGAATTTCATCAAAAATTACCCTGATTCAACTTACCTGCCAAACGCCAATTATTGGCTGGGTCAGTTAAACTACAACAAGGGTAAAAAAGATGATGCGGCGTATTATTTTGCTTCGGTAGTGAAAAACTATCCGAAGTCACCGAAGGCTGCAGATGCGATGTTTAAAGTCGGCGTCATCATGCAGGACAAAGGTGACACCGCAAAAGCGAAAGCCGTATACCAGCAGGTTATCAGTAAATACCCTGGTACTGATGGCGCTAAACAGGCGCAAAAACGTCTGAACGCGATGTAATGCATAACACACGACCAGAAGTCGCATTATTTCTGGTCGTGTCGTGCGAATCATAAGCAGTTGAGTGATCTACATCGAAATTTTTGTTGCGCTCAAGTCTGAAATCAGTAATATATGCCGCCGTTGCCACGGGATATCAAACAAACCGAAAGCAACGAAAAAGTGGGTCGTTAGCTCAGTTGGTAGAGCAGTTGACTTTTAATCAATTGGTCGCAGGTTCGAATCCTGCACGACCCACCAATCGCTAAGGTGGACGCGGTAGTAAAACGTGAAGGATAACGTTGCGTCAGCAACGGCCCGAAGGGCGAGACGAAGTCGAGTCATCCTGCACGACCCACCACTAACCTAGTTAGTTGTAGTATCCAGCGTAGTATCGGGTGATTAGCTCAGCTGGGAGAGCACCTCCCTTACAAGGAGGGGGTCGGCGGTTCGATCCCGTCATCACCCACCACCGGGTCGTTAGCTCAGTTGGTAGAGCAGTTGACTTTTAATCAATTGGTCGCAGGTTCGAATCCTGCACGACCCACCACTAATTACGGTGGGTTCGGTGGAAGTAGTTTGTAGTATCCAGCGCAGTATCGGGTGATTAGCTCAGCTGGGAGAGCACCTCCCTTACAAGGAGGGGGTCGGCGGTTCGATCCCGTCATCACCCACCACTCGGGTCGTTAGCTCAGTTGGTAGAGCAGTTGACTTTTAATCAATTGGTCGCAGGTTCGAATCCTGCACGACCCACCAATTTTAACATCAAACTCAGATGTTAAGCGTGAAGGATAACGTTGCGTCAGCAACGGCCCGTAGGGCGAGCGAAGCGAGTCATCCTGCACGACCCACCAATTTTAAAGATTGGTTCCGAGTAGAAATCTTTCAGGTAACACCCGTATGGGTCGTTAGCTCAGTTGGTAGAGCAGTTGACTTTTAATCAATTGGTCGCAGGTTCGAATCCTGCACGACCCACCATCCTGAATGATTAAAGCAGCATAATCCCGCAAGGGGTCGTTAGCTCAGTTGGTAGAGCAGTTGACTTTTAATCAATTGGTCGCAGGTTCGAATCCTGCACGACCCACCAATGTAAAAAAGCGCCCTAAAGGCGCTTTTTTGCTATTCAGGCATCTCTCAATTTCAATTCTTAACCCAGATGACATACTCCGCGTTTGCTGCGTAAACAACTTTACGTCGGAGAAATAAGACGCAAAGTGTGGCATTCGGCATCTCATACGTAATTCGAGTGACTTTTCCCCACCATTCGACTATCTTGTTTAGCATATAAAACAAATTACACCGATAACAGCGAATATTACGCTCATGTCGGTTTTAACGTTAAGCCTGTAAAACGAGATGGTAAGATGAGCGTGATGTTTGATCCAGACACGGCGATTTATCCTTTCCCCCCGAAGCCGACGCCGTTAAGCATTGATGAAAAAGCGTATTACCGCGAGAAGATAAAACGTCTGCTAAAAGAACGTAATGCGGTGATGGTTGCCCATTACTATACCGATCCCGAAATTCAACAACTGGCAGAAGAAACCGGTGGCTGTATTTCTGATTCTCTGGAAATGGCGCGCTTCGGTGCAAAGCATCCCGCTTCTACGTTGTTAGTCGCTGGGGTGAGATTTATGGGAGAAACCGCCAAAATTCTCAGTCCGGAAAAAACAATTCTGATGCCGACACTTCAGGCTGAATGTTCACTGGATCTCGGCTGCCCTGTTGAAGAATTTAACGCATTTTGCGATGCCCATCCCGATCGTACTGTCGTCGTCTACGCCAACACTTCTGCTGCGGTAAAAGCGCGCGCAGATTGGGTGGTAACTTCAAGCATTGCCGTCGAACTTATTGATCATCTGGATAGTTTGGGTGAAAAAATCATCTGGGCACCTGACAAACATCTGGGGCGTTACGTGCAAAAACAGACGGACGCAGACATTTTATGCTGGCAGGGTGCCTGCATTGTGCATGATGAGTTTAAGACTCAGGCGTTAACCCGCTTGCAAGAAGAATACCCGGATGCTGCCATACTGGTGCATCCAGAATCACCGCAAGCTATTGTAGAGATGGCGGATGCGGTCGGTTCCACCAGTCAACTGATCGCTGCTGCGAAAACATTGCCACATCAGCGACTTATCGTGGCAACCGATCGGGGTATTTTCTACAAAATGCAGCAGGCGGTGCCAGATAAAGAGTTACTGGAAGCACCAACCGCGGGTGAGGGCGCAACCTGCCGCAGCTGCGCGCATTGTCCGTGGATGGCCATGAATGGCCTTCAGGCCATCGCAGAGGCATTAGAACAGGAAGGAAGCAATCACGAGGTTCATGTTGAGGAAAGGCTGCGAGAGAGGGCGCTGGTGCCGCTCAATCGTATGCTGGATTTTGCGGCTACACTACGTGGATAACGAATAATAAGGCGTAACGTTACGCTTTGGGGGAAAGATGGATTTTTTTAGTGTGCAGAATATCTTGGTACATATACCAATAGGGGCAGGCGGTTATGATCTCTCATGGATCGAAGCGGTAGGCACGATCGCCGGGTTGCTGTGTATTGGCCTTGCCAGTCTGGAGAAGATCAGCAACTACTTCTTTGGCCTGATCAACGTCACCTTGTTTGGCATTATTTTCTTTCAGATTCAGCTGTATGCCAGCCTGCTATTACAGGTGTTTTTCTTTGCCGCGAATATTTACGGTTGGTATGCGTGGTCGCGACAAACCAGTCAGAACGAGGCGGAGTTGAAAATTCGCTGGTTGCCATTGCCGAAGGCGCTAAGCTGGTTGGCGGTTTGCGTTGTTTCGATTGGTCTGATGACGGTATTTATCAATCCGGTGTTTGCATTTTTGACCCGCGTGGCAGTCATGATCATGCAAGCATTAGGATTACAGGTTGTGATGCCTGAACTGCAACCGGACGCTTTCCCGTTCTGGGATTCATGCATGATGGTGTTATCTATCGTGGCAATGATTCTGATGACGCGTAAGTATGTGGAAAACTGGCTGTTGTGGGTGATTATTAACGTGATTAGCGTCGTTATTTTTGCACTTCAGGGCGTTTACGCCATGTCTCTGGAGTACATCATCCTGACCTTTATTGCCCTCAACGGCAGCCGGATGTGGATCAACAGCGCACGCGAAAGAGGTTCACGCGCGCTGTCCCATTAATGGTGATGATGTGAATGGCCAGACACCCCTTCATTCAGGTGGCAGTCTGGCCCATGACAAGGTTGATATTCCATCTGAATGGTGGCGTGCTCAATCTGATAGTGATCCATCAGGTAGTGTTGGATCTGATCTAACAAGGCATCGTGATCGTGTGGCGGGATCACCTGCACATGCAGCGTCATCACCGGCTTCTCGCCTACCATCCATACATGTACATGGTGCACATTGCGGACTTCCGGGATTTCCCGGCACATACGACGCTTCAGTTCGGCGATATCCAGCGATACCGGTGCACCTTCAAGTAATTCATTCACGCTATCTTTCAACAGTCGCCACGCGCTACGCAGAACCAGAAGCGACACCAGTATTGAGAGAATGGGGTCAGCAGGTGTCCAGCCGGTCCAGATAATAATCAACGCGGCAATAATAGCCCCAACCGAACCCAGCAGGTCCCCGAGCACATGCAGTGCCGCTGCTCGCACGTTGAGGTTTTTCTCTTCGCTGCCGTGATGAAGTAACCAGAAAGAAAGTATATTTGCCAGCAGCCCAGCCACGGCAATTGCCATCATCATGCCGCCCTCGACCGGACGCGGAGTGCGGAAGCGTTCTATCGCCTCCCAGACAATCAAAATAGTAATCACCACCAGGGCGATGGCATTCACAAACGCCGCGAGCGTGGTCAATCTTAGCCAACCGAAAGTGTGGCGAATGGTGGGAGGACGACGGGAAAATTGCACTGCGAGTAGGGCGAAAAGCAGGGCGGCAGTATCGGTCAACATATGACCCGCATCGGCCAGCAATGCCAGAGAACCGGAAAGAAAACCACCAATGACTTCTACGAGCATAAACCCGGCAGTCACGCCGAAAGCATACAACAAGCGACGAGCATTATTATCTTCTGGCAGGTGTGAGGAAGTGTGTGAGTGTGAGTGCGCCATGACGAGTCATCCCTTAATTATTCTCACTTAACTTTATGACATCATACTGCTTTTAGAAGGGAAAAATTAAAAGGGAGAGACTCCGCTCTCCCATTATTGGCTATTTCGCAGGGTTACTGCGTGGTACCGTCGGTTTTGGTATCGACATCATTGTTGATGCCATCACCGGTTTGGACTTTTTTATTGATATCCGGGCAGCGACCATCTTTGCACATGGTGTTCTTGTGCTCTTCATCTTTGGTCATGCCGTCGTTGTTCATTGAAGAACCATCCGGATGCAGCATTGTGCCTCCAGAACCGGTATTTACCCCGTTATTGTCGACGTTATTTGGCGCGACATTTTCACGGGCGTCAGGGGCTACCTGGCCCGCATCAGCTGCGGCGTTTGCCTGGCCGTTATTGCTTTGCGCTCCGCTATCGGCTGCCAGTGCGGCACCGCTGGCAAGGCTTAGAGTGGCAGTCAAAAATAGTGTGGCCAGTTTTGTCATTTTCATAGGATGCTCCTGTTATGGTCGTTATGTCGGATAACCTCTTCCAACAGTGCATTTGCAGGTGAATATAAGGCAATGGTTTAAGATTTCAGCCAGGCAAAGATACCCAGCAGAGAATCTTGAAATAATTAACAAACAAAGGAGTTACAGTTAGAAATTGTAGGAGAGATCTCGTTTTTCGCGACAATCTGGCGTTTTTCTTGCTAATTCCAGGATTAATCCGTTCATAGTGTAAAACCCCGTTTACACATTCTGACGGAAGATATAGATTGGAAGTATTGCATTCACTAAGATAAGTATGGCAACACTGGAACAGACATGAATTATCAGAACGACGATTTACGCATCAAAGAAATCAAAGAGTTACTTCCTCCTGTCGCATTGCTGGAAAAATTCCCCGCTACTGAAAATGCCGCGAATACGGTCGCCCATGCCCGAAAAGCGATCCATAAGATCCTGAAAGGTAATGATGATCGCCTGTTGGTTGTGATTGGTCCGTGCTCAATTCATGATCCTGTCGCGGCTAAAGAGTATGCCACTCGCTTGCTGACGCTGCGTGAAGAGCTGCAAGATGAGCTGGAAATCGTGATGCGCGTCTATTTTGAAAAGCCGCGTACTACGGTAGGCTGGAAAGGGCTGATTAACGATCCGCATATGGATAACAGCTTCCAGATCAACGACGGTCTGCGTATTGCCCGAAAATTGCTGCTCGATATTAACGACAGCGGTCTGCCAGCGGCGGGTGAATTCCTGGATATGATCACCCCACAATATCTCGCTGACCTGATGAGCTGGGGCGCAATTGGCGCACGTACTACGGAATCGCAGGTGCACCGCGAACTGGCGTCTGGTCTTTCTTGCCCGGTAGGCTTCAAAAATGGCACTGATGGTACGATTAAAGTGGCTATCGATGCCATTAATGCCGCCGGTGCGCCGCACTGCTTCCTGTCCGTAACGAAATGGGGGCATTCGGCGATTGTGAATACCAGCGGTAACGGCGATTGCCATATCATTCTGCGCGGCGGTAAAGAGCCTAACTACAGCGCGAAGCACGTTGCTGAAGTGAAAGAAGGGCTGAACAAAGCAGGCCTGCCAGCACAGGTGATGATCGATTTCAGCCATGCTAATTCGTCCAAACAATTCAAAAAGCAGATGGATGTTTGTGCTGACGTTTGCCAGCAGATTGCCGGTGGCGAAAAGGCCATTATTGGCGTGATGGTGGAAAGCCATCTGGTGGAAGGCAATCAGAGCCTCGAGAGCGGGGAGCCGCTGGCCTACGGAAAGAGCATCACTGATGCCTGCATCGGCTGGGAAGATACCGATGCTCTATTACGTCAACTGGCGAATGCAGTAAAAGCGCGTCGCGGGTAAGGTTTAATTGTCGGATGCGCCGTCAGAGTGGCGTATCCGATGAATCACCGTAGCCCTGACAAGACGCGTAGCGTCGCATCAGGCAATGTGCTCCATTGTTAGCAACGACAAACAAAAAAGCCGGCTCACTTGCAGTCGGCTTTCTCATTTTTAAGCGAATGACGTTTACTTCGCTTTACCCTGGTTCGCAACGGCCGCTGCTTTCGCCGCGATCTCGTCAGCATTACCCAGATAATAGCGTTTCAACGGTTTGAAATTCTCGTCGAACTCATACACCAGTGGCACACCAGTCGGGATATTCAGCTCAAGAATCTCTTCTTCGCTCATGTTATCGAGATATTTCACCAGCGCACGTAACGAGTTACCGTGTGCGGCGATGATTACGCGCTCACCGCTCTTCATACGCGGCAGAATGGTTTCATTCCAGTAAGGGATCACGCGGTCAATGGTCAGCGCCAGGCTTTCCGTCAGTGGCAGTTCTTTCTCGCTCAGCTTCGCGTAACGTGGATCGTGACCCGGATAACGCTCATCATCTTTAGTCAGTTCCGGCGGAGTCACTGCAAAACCACGACGCCACTGTTTTACCTGCTCGTCGCCATACTTTTCAGCAGTTTCTGCTTTGTTCAGACCCTGCAACGCACCGTAGTGACGTTCGTTCAGTTTCCAGGATTTCTCAACGGGCAGCCATGCCTGATCCAGTTCGTCCAGCACATTCCACAGGGTATGAATAGCGCGTTTCAGCACAGAGGTGTAAGCAAAGTCAAAGCTGTAACCTTCCTCTTTCAGCAGCTTACCTGCTGCTTTTGCTTCGCTTACGCCTTTCTCAGACAGATCCACGTCGTACCAACCGGTGAAACGGTTTTCTTTGTTCCACTGACTTTCGCCATGACGAACCAGAACCAGCTTAGTTACAGCCATATACTTACTCCTCAAATCATCTTTTAATGATAATAATTCTCATTATATTGCCGTGACGAAGCAACAGCAATGCTTACGCATAACCATAGCGAAAATAGTGTCGCAGTGTAAGGTTGTTGTGAATATTGAGTTGCAAATATGTCGGTGTTTGCTGGTGATTTGAACAATATGAGGATAAAGCCCTCATGACGAGGGCTTAACATTACTGAGCAATAAACTGATATTCCGTCAGGCTGGAATACTCTTCGCCAGGACGCAGGAAGCAGTCTGGTTGCGGCCATTCAGGGTGGTTCGGGCTGTCCGGCAGAAATTCGCTTTCCAGAGCCAGCCCTTGCCAGTCGGCGTAAGGTTCGGTTCCCCGCGACGGTGTGCCGCCGAGGAAGTTGCCGGAGTAGAATTGCAGAGCCGGAGCGGTGGTGTAGACCTTCAGCTGCAATTTTTCATCTGCTGACCAGACATGCGCCGCCACTTTCTTGCCATCGCCTTTGGCCTGTAACAAGAACGCGTGATCGTAACCTTTCACTTTGCGCTGATCGTCGTCGGCAAGAAACTCACTGGCGATGATTTTGGCGCTGCGGAAATCAAAAGACGTTCCGGCGACAGATTTCAGGCCGTCGTGCGGAATGCCGCCTTCATCAACCGGCAGATATTCGTCCGCCAGAATCTGCAACTTGTGATTGCGCACGTCAGACTGCTCGCCGTCAAGATTGAAATAGACGTGATTAGTCATATTCACCGGGCAAGGTTTATCAACTGTGGCGCGATAAGTAATGGAGATACGGTTATCGTCGGTCAGACGATATTGCACCGTCGCACCGAGATTACCCGGGAAGCCCTGATCGCCATCATCTGAACTCAGGGCAAACAGTACCTGACGATCATTCTGGTTCACAATCTGCCAGCGACGTTTGTCGAACCCTTCCGGGCCGCCGTGCAGCTGGTTAACGCCCTGACTTGGCGAAAGCGTCACGGTTTCACCGTCAAAGGTATAACGGCTATTGGCGATGCGGTTGGCATAACGACCAATAGAGGCCCCCAGAAACGCGGCCTGATCCTGATAGCATTCCGGGCTGGCACAGCCGAGCAGCGCCTCGCGGACGCTGCCATCGGAAAGCGGAATACGGGCTGAAAGTAAAGTCGCACCCCAGTCCATCAGCGTGACTACCATCCCTGCGTTGTTACGCAAAGTTAACAGTCGGTACGGCTGACCATCGGGTGCCAGTGCGGGAGTTTCGTTCAGCACTGTCCTGCTCCTTGTGATGGTTTACAAACGTAAAAAGTCTCTTTAATACCTGTTTTTGCTTCATATTGTTCAGCGACAGCTTGCTGTACTGCAGGCACCAGCTCTTCCGGGATCAGCGCGACGATACAGCCGCCAAATCCGCCGCCGGTCATGCGTACGCCACCTTTGTCGCCAATCACAGCTTTGACGATTTCTACCAGAGTGTCAATTTGCGACACGGTGATTTCGAAATCATCGCGCATAGAGGCATGAGACTCCGCCATCAACTCGCCCATACGTTTCAGGTCGCCTTGCTCCAGCGCGTTGGCAGCTTCAACGGTGCGGGCGTTTTCAGTCAGGATATGACGCACGCGTTTCGCCACGATTGGGTCCAGTTCATGCGCAACAGCGTTGAACTCTTCAATGGTGACATCGCGCAGGGCTGGCTGCTGGAAGAAACGCGCACCGGTTTCGCACTGTTCACGACGGGTGTTGTATTCGCTGCCAACCAGGGTACGTTTGAAGTTACTGTTGATGATGACGACAGCCACACCTTTGGGCATGGAAACTGCTTTGGTCCCCAGTGAGCGGCAGTCAATCAGCAAGGCATGATCTTTCTTGCCGAGTGCGGAAATTAGCTGATCCATGATCCCGCAGTTACAGCCAACAAACTGGTTTTCTGCTTCCTGACCGTTAAGCGCGATTTGTGCGCCGTCCAGCGGCAGATGATAAAGCTGCTGCAATACGGTTCCGACCGCGACTTCCAGTGAAGCGGAAGAACTTAACCCAGCACCCTGCGGCACATTGCCGCTGATCACCATGTCCACACCGCCGAAGCTGTTGTTACGCAGTTGCAGATGTTTCACCACGCCACGAACGTAGTTCGCCCATTGATAGTTTTCATGCGCGACAATGGGCGCATCGAGGGAAAACTCGTCGAGCTGATTTTCATAATCGGCTGCCATTACGCGAACTTTACGGTCATCGCGTGGCGCACAGCTGATCACGGTTTGATAATCAATCGCGCAGGGCAGAACGAAACCGTCGTTGTAGTCGGTGTGTTCACCAATCAAATTCACGCGGCCAGGCGCCTGAATGGTGTGAGTGGCAGGGTAGCCAAATGCGTTGGCAAACAGAGATTGTGTTTTTTCTTTCAGACTCATTTCTTACACTCCGGATTCGCGAAAATGGATATCGCTGACTGCGCGCAAACGCTCTGCTGCCTGTTCTGCGGTCAGGTCTCGCTGGGTCTCTGCCAGCATTTCATAACCAACCATAAATTTACGTACGGTGGCGGAGCGCAACAGAGGCGGATAAAAGTGCGCGTGCAGCTGCCAGTGTTGATTCTCTTCGCCATTAAATGGCGCGCCGTGCCAGCCCATAGAGTAGGGGAAGGAGCACTGGAAGAGGTTGTCATAACGACTGGTCAGCTTTTTCAACGCCAGCGCCAAATCGCTGCGCTGGGCGTCGGTCAAATCGGTGATCCGCAAAACGTGGGCTTTGGGCAGCAGTAGCGTTTCGAACGGCCAGGCAGCCCAGTAAGGCACAACGGCTAACCAGTGTTCGGTTTCGACAACGGTACGGCTACCGTCTGCCAGCTCGCGCTGAACATAATCCACCAGCATTGGCGATTTCTGCTCGGCAAAATATTCTTTTTGCAGGCGGTCTTCGCGCTCAGCTTCGTTAGGCAGGAAGCTATTTGCCCAAATCTGTCCGTGCGGATGCGGGTTAGAGCAGCCCATCGCCGCACCTTTGTTTTCAAAGACCTGCACCCATGGGTATGTTTTCCCCAGTTCTGCGGTTTGCTCCTGCCAGGTTTTGACGATTTCCGTCAATGCCGCAACGCTGAGTTCTGGCAACGTTTTACTGTGATCCGGTGAAAAGCAGATCACCCGGCTGGTACCGCGCGCGCTCTGGCAACGCATCAGCGGATCGTTGCTTTCTGGCGCATCTGGCGTGTCAGACATCAAGGCCGCAAAGTCATTAGTGAAAACGTAAGTCCCGGTGTAATCGGGGTTTTTATCGCCTGTCACCCGCACATTACCTGCGCAGAGGAAGCAATCTGGATCGTGCGCAGGTAACACCTGTTTGGCTGGCGTTTCCTGCGCCCCCTGCCAGGGGCGCTTAGCGCGGTGCGGTGAAACCAGAATCCATTGCCCGGTGAGCGGGTTGTAGCGGCGATGTGGATGATCAACGGGATTAAATTGCGTCATGGTCGTTCCTTAATCGGGATATCCCTGTGGATGGCGTGACTGCCAGTGCCAGGTGTCCTGCGCCATTTCATCGAGTGTGCGCGTCACGCGCCAGTTCAGTTCACGGTCGGCTTTGCTGGCGTCCGCCCAGTAGGCCGGAAGGTCGCCCTCGCGACGCGGTGCAAAATGATAGTTAACTGGTTTGCCGCAGGCTTTGCTGAAGGCATTAACCACGTCCAGCACGCTGCTGCCTACGCCAGCGCCGAGGTTGTAGATGTGTACGCCTGGCTTGTTCGCCAGTTTCTCCATCGCCACGACGTGACCGTCCGCCAGATCCATTACGTGGATGTAATCGCGTACGCCAGTACCGTCTTCGGTCGGATAATCGTTACCAAAAATCGCCAGCGAGTCGCGACGGCCTACAGCAACCTGGGCGATGTATGGCATCAGGTTATTCGGAATGCCTTGCGGATCTTCGCCCATATCGCCCGACGGATGTGCGCCAACCGGGTTGAAGTAGCGCAGCAGGGCAATGCTCCAGTCCGGCTGGGCTTTTTGCAGATCGGTGAGGATCTGTTCAACCATCAGTTTGCTTTTGCCGTAAGGGCTTTGCGGTGTGCCGGTCGGGAAGCTTTCAACGTATGGAATTTTGGGCTGATCGCCATAGACGGTGGCGGAGGAGCTAAAAATAAAGTTTTTGACGTTCGCGGCGCGCATGGCGCTAATCAGGCGCAGGGTGCCGTTAACATTGTTGTCGTAATATTCCAGCGGTTTTTGTACCGATTCGCCAACGGCTTTCAGCCCGGCGAAGTGGATCACAGTGTCGATAGCGTGATCGTGCAGGATCTCGGTCATCAACGCTTCGTTACGGATATCGCCTTCAACAAACGTTGGATGTTTGCCGCCTAAACGCTCGATAACAGGCAGTACGCTGCGCTTACTGTTACAGAGGTTATCAAGAATGATGACATCATGACCGTTTTGCAGTAATTGCACACAGGTATGACTTCCAATGTAACCGCTACCACCGGTAACCAGAACTCTCATAATTCGCTCCATTAGGCTTATGGTATGAAATAACCATAGCATAACAAAGATGCGAAAAGTGTGACATGGAATAAATTAGTGGAATCGTTTACACAAGAATTTAGCCGTTTTTTATGCGCGATTAAGTGATTATAAAACAGAGGGTTTATGAATGATTGCGCTTTTTATCTGAAAAAAGTCGCGGTTTCATGCCTGCATGCGTCGAACCGTTGGCCGGAGAGGGCGTTTAGGCCGCCTCCGGTACAGTCAGCATTACCGACTCAGTTTATTTTTGTCAGCGCATAGCGATAAAAGTCACCGTCCGGCACGAACTCAAGACGATGGGTAATACAGGCAGGCGCATCTTCAGCGTGGTGCGAAACAAACAACAATTGCGTTTCACCTTCGCTAATCAGCACATCAACAAAACGGCGGATAAGCTGGCGATTGAGTGGATCAAGCCCCTGTAGTGGTTCATCGAGAATAAGCAACGTCGGATGTTTCACCAGTGCGCGGACAATCAGCGCCAGACGCTGCTGTCCCCAGGAAAGACTATGGAAAGGAGCGTCAGCCGTGCGTTTATCAATGCCGAGAATATCCAGCCACTGCTGCACCAGCTTTTGCTGGCGATCCGAAACGGCCTGATAAATGCCAATCGAATCAAAATAACCAGACAGGATCACATTACGCACGGTAGTGCTGACCCGGTAATCCAGATGCAAACTACTGCTGACGTAACCGATATGCTTTTTGATATCCCAGATGGTTTCGCCGCTGCCGCGACGTCGTCCGAAAAGCGTTAAATCGTTGCTGTAACCTTGCGGATGATCGCCAGTAATCAGGCTTAATAACGTCGATTTTCCCGCGCCATTTGGCCCGACAATTTGCCAGTGTTCGCCTGGATTCACCTGCCAGCTAAGGTTATTAAGAATGGGGCGATCGTTATAAGAAACCACGCCATTGTTCAGCACAATGCGCGGTTCGTTGGCGGGTAAGGCGTGACGTGCTGAAGGTTCATCCGGCTCCGGCAGTTGTACACCTTCAAGCTGTTCGCTATGCGCCAGTTGCGCAACGAGTGCTTGTTGGAGCAGTTCCTCTTTAGCGCCCGTTTCCGCTAACGTACAATCCGCCAGCACGCCAGCAAACTGGACAAATTCCGGGATCTCATCGAAGCGATTGAGCACCAGTACCAGAGTAATACCGGACTGATGTAACGAGGCGAGTAGCTCAGCCAGCTGCTGACGTGAGGCAACATCCAGGCCATCGAACGGCTCATCAAGAATCAACAAGTCAGGCTCCGACATCAGCGCCTGACACAGCAGGGTTTTTCGCGTCTCGCCAGTGGAAAGGTATTTAAAGCGTCGGTCGAGGAGGGCGGTAATACCGAACTGCTGCGCCAGTTGCATACAACGCGGTGCATCCTTTACTTCATCCTGAATGATTTCAGCCGTGGTACGCCCGGTGTCATCTTCGCCAGGGCCGAGCATATCGGTGTTATTCCGCTGCCATTCGTCGCTGACGAGCTTTTGCAATTGCTCGAAGGAGAGACGAGTGATGTGGGAAAACTGGCTTTGCCGCTCACCTTTCAAAAGCGGAAGTTCCCCCGCCAGCGCGCGGGCCAGGGCCGATTTCCCGCTTCCATTCGAACCGACAAACGCCCAACTATCACCCGCGTTTAACGTTAGCTGAGGCAATTGCAGCGTTTTTGTGTCGCTAAGACGAAACGTGCCTTGCAAAATTTGCAATGATGACATTTTATATCCCATTTTGTGCAGCGATTACTGACAGGGATACGTGTTTCATAACAAATTGTCAACACGCTTAGCACAGCGTGGCGATAATCACGCTGTCGGCATTAAAGTAGGCCGTGACATTCTGTCCTTGCTGAAGAGAAGTCGCTTCATTTACCGGCACTGTGGCGCACAGTGTTTGCCCGTCGGGTAGCGCCATTAATACTTCGCACTGCTCTGCGCCGCGCTCAATATGACTAATAATACCCGGTAATTGGTTGTCGGCGTTTTGTGCGACCGCTTCGTCCTGAGTAATGCCTACCCACGGCGCTTTTAGTAATATCAACACTTCTTTGCCTTCATCCAGCCCCAGACGCGCGCCGCTTTGTGCGGTAATTGCGACTTTCAGGCGTGTTTTTCCGTCAGCCAGTAAGACATCAACATGCTGTTGAACGTCATCATGATCGCGGGCGGTGATGGTGCCAAACCATTGGTTACGGGCGCTGGTTTGCAGTGAAAAACGTGAGATCGCGGCCAGCAGGCTGTTCAGCGGCAGGGCGTCATCGTCACTTAACACATCAAAGGCTTTTTGCTGGATTTGCGCCAGTAAGTCATAGAGCTGAATCAGTCGCTGACCATAGCGGGTCAGTACTGCGCCGCCGCCACCTTTACCGCCTGTTGCGCGCTCGACCAGAATATGCTCACTTAACTGATTCATTTCGTTAATGGCATCCCAGGCGCTTTTATAGCTGATACCGGCATCTTTCGCTCCCTGGCTAATGGAACCGGAAAGCGCAATGTGTTTTAGTAGCGAAATGCGGCGCGGGTCGGCGAATAATTTTTGTTGGAGCTTAAGGGTGAGAAGGATTTCGGCCTGCATAACAATATCCTGGCAAAAGTCTTATTGTGACGGAAAACGGACGCCACGCAAAGCTGACCGCACAAAAGGGGAGTGCTTTTCTGTGCTTAGCGGTTAGAATAGTCTCATGACTATATCTGGAGTTGACCATGTTAGAGTTATTAAAAAGTCTGGTATTCGCCGTAATCATGGTACCTGTCGTGATGGCCATCATCCTGGGTCTGATTTACGGTCTTGGTGAAGTATTCAACATCTTTTCTGGTGTTGGTAAAAAAGACCAGCCCGGACAAAATCATTGATTCCCTGAATGCCCGCTTAGTCGGGCATTTCTTTTTCTCAACTTCCTGCTTTTCCTGCCGATATTTTTTCTCATCTACCTCACAAAGGTTAGCAATAACTGCTGGGAAAATTCTGAGTTAGCCGTTATATTGTCGCCTACATAACGTTACATTAAGGGGTTACCAATGGCTCGTAAATGGTTGAACTTGTTTGCCGGGGCGGCACTCTCTTTCGCTGTTGCTGGCAATGCACTGGCAGATGAAGGGAAAATCACGGTGTTCGCCGCCGCATCACTGACTAACGCAATGCAGGACATTGCTACGCAGTATAAAAAAGAGAAAGGCGTGGATGTGGTTTCTTCTTTCGCTTCGTCATCTACTCTCGCCCGTCAGATTGAAGCGGGTGCGCCTGCGGATCTGTTTATTTCTGCCGATCAGAAATGGATGGATTATGCGGTTGATAAAAAAGCGATCGATACAGCTACGCGTCAGACACTGCTCGGCAATAGCCTGGTCGTTGTAGCACCGAAAGCCAGCGAGCAGAAAGATTTCACCATCGACAGCAAAACCAACTGGACTTCGCTGCTGAATGGCGGTCGTCTGGCGGTTGGCGATCCGGAACATGTTCCCGCTGGCATTTATGCAAAAGAAGCACTGCAAAAACTGGGCGCATGGGATACGCTCTCCCCGAAACTGGCTCCGGCGGAAGATGTTCGTGGCGCGCTGGCGTTGGTCGAACGCAATGAAGCGCCGCTGGGCATAGTTTACGGTTCTGACGCAGTTGCCAGCAAAGGGGTAAAAGTGGTCGCCACCTTCCCGGAAGATTCGCATAAAAAAGTGGAATACCCGGTTGCTGTTGTGGAAGGGCATAACAATGCGACAGTGAAAGCATTTTATGATTATTTGAAAGGGCCGCAGGCTGCGGAAATCTTTAAACGTTACGGATTTACAACCAAGTAATGATACTGACCGATCCAGAATGGCAGGCGGTTTTACTAAGCCTGAAAGTTTCTTCCCTGGCTGTGCTGTTTAGCCTGCCGTTTGGGATCTTTTTTGCCTGGTTACTGGTGCGTTGCACGTTTCCGGGCAAAGCTCTGCTCGACAGCGTACTGCATCTACCGCTGGTGTTACCGCCCGTGGTCGTCGGTTACTTATTATTAGTTTCGATGGGACGGCGCGGATTTATCGGTGAACGTCTGTATGACTGGTTTGGCATTACCTTCGCCTTTAGCTGGCGCGGCGCGGTTCTCGCTGCCGCCGTCATGTCGTTTCCGCTGATGGTGCGGGCAATTCGTCTGGCGCTGGAAGGTGTTGATATCAAACTGGAACAGGCCGCAAGAACACTGGGTGCCGGGCGCTGGCGCGTTTTCTTTACTATCACGTTACCGCTGACCTTACCGGGCATTATTGTTGGTACGGTACTGGCTTTTGCTCGTTCTCTCGGTGAGTTTGGTGCAACCATCACCTTTGTGTCGAACATTCCTGGTGAAACGCGAACCATTCCTTCTGCCATGTATACCCTGATCCAGACCCCCGGCGGGGAAAGTGGCGCGGCGAGACTGTGCATTATTTCTATTGCACTGGCGATGATCTCCCTGTTGATTTCAGAATGGCTGGCCAGAATCAGCCGTGAACGGGCGGGGCGCTAATCATGCTGGAACTGAATTTTTCCCAGACGTTGGGCAACCATTGCCTGACCATTAATGAAACGCTGCCCGCCAATGGCATCACTGCTATCTTTGGCGTCTCCGGTGCCGGAAAAACTTCGCTGATTAACGCCATCAGTGGACTGACGCGCCCGCAAAAAGGGCGGATTGTCCTCAATGGGCGGGTACTAAATGATGCCGAAAAAGGTATCTGCCTGACGCCAGAAAAGCGTCGCGTTGGCTATGTTTTTCAGGATGCGCGGCTGTTCCCGCATTACAAAGTGCGTGGCAATCTGCGCTACGGCATGTCGAAAAGTATGGTCGATCAGTTCGATAAGCTGGTGGCGCTTTTAGGCATTGAACCGTTGCTTGACCGTTTACCAGGCAGCCTGTCCGGAGGCGAAAAACAGCGCGTGGCGATTGGTCGGGCTTTGCTGACAGCACCGGAATTGCTGTTGCTGGATGAACCGCTGGCGTCACTGGATATTCCGCGTAAACGCGAACTGTTGCCTTATCTGCAACGGCTGACACGGGAAATCAACATTCCGATGTTGTATGTCAGCCATTCGCTGGATGAGATCCTCCATCTGGCAGACAGAGTGATGGTACTGGAAAACGGTCAGGTGAAAGCCTTTGGCGTGCTGGAGGAAGTGTGGGGCAGTAGCGTGATGAATCCGTGGCTGCCGAAAGAGCAACAAAGTAGCATTCTGAAAGTGACGGTGCTTGAGCATCATCCGCATTACGCGATGACCGCGCTGGCGCTGGGCGATCAGCATTTGTGGGTCAATAAGCTGGACGAACCGCTGCAAGCTGCGCTACGCATCCGCATTCAGGCTACCGATGTCTCGCTGGTTTTACAACCGCCGCAGCAAACCAGCATTCGTAACGTATTGCGGGCAAAAGTTGTTAATAGTTATGACGACAACGGCCAGGTGGAAGTGGAGCTGGAAGTCGGCGGTAAAACGCTGTGGGCGCGTATCAGCCCGTGGGCCAGGGATGAACTGGCGATCAAACCAGGCTTGTGGCTGTACGCGCAAATTAAAAGTGTGTCGATAACCGCCTGATTAAATCAGGTGGCTATAAATGAACTGGGCAATGCTGTCGGTGGTGTTATCACCAATCACAATGTTGGCGCGCGCTTTTACCGCGTCATCGGCGTTGCCCATCGCCACGCCTGTACCAGCGGCTTCCAGCATACTGATATCATTAAAGTTATCGCCGAATGCCACGACGTTTTCCATCGACCAACCTTGTGCCTCAACCCATTTCGTCAAACGTTTACCTTTGCTGTTGCCGCCGCGTGCAATATCAACCTGATCGTGCCAGGACCATTCACACTCCAGTCCCAGTTCATGTTCGACATGCTTACCAAAATGCTGCAATTGCGGCAGGTCATCGTGCGTCAGGGCGAACTTCCATACGGCGTTAACTTGTTGCGCCGTTTCAGCCAGAGAAGCGACTTGTGTGAAAGTCGGACGCTGTTCCGGCGGCAGGGTTTGCGCCCAGTTAGACGTGCGAATGACATGCCCGGTCGGGTGCTCATAGACCATTGCATCATCGACATACATCAGACCGTGAATGTGGTGTTCATTCAGCATCTCAATGAGTTGCAGGGCTTTATTAACGGGCATTGGGTCCGCTTCCAGCACTGTTTTTGCATGATAATCATACAAATAGGTGCCATTACAGCAAATAGCAGGTGTATCCAGCGCCAGCGCCTGATAAAAAGGATGAATAGCGACGTGATGGCGACCTGTGACGATGATTAATTGATAGCCTGCTTCGCGAGCGCGGGCCAGGGCTTCTATCGATGATGGAAGCAAGGTCTTTTTCGGGGTCAATAAGGTGCCGTCTAAGTCGAGAGCAATCACGCGTGTGGTCATGGCGTATTCCAGATTAAGGTTAAGAATTTTCTTCTGCGCGAATGGTACACCGATACCACTATCGGACAAAATTCTGCGTTTTAATTCAGCATTCACCGCCAAAAGCGACTAATTTTAGCTGTTACAGTCAGTTGCTAAATGCAAAGGAGCATTCATGAAGCAAACAGTTTATATCGCCAGCCCTGAGAGCCAGCAAATTCACGTCTGGAACCTGAATCATGAAGGCGCACTGACGCTGACACAGGTTGTCGATGTGCCGGGGCAGGTGCAGCCGATGGTGGTCAGCCCGGACAAACGTTATCTCTATGTTGGTGTGCGCCCTGAGTTTCGCGTCCTGGCGTATCGTATCGCCCCGGACGATGGCGCACTGACCTTTGCCGCAGAGTCTGCGCTGCCGGGTAGTCCGACGCATATTTCCACCGATCACCAGGGGCAGTTTGTCTTTGTTGGTTCTTACAATGCGGGTAACGTGAGCGTAACGCGTCTGGAAGATGGCCTGCCAGTGGGCGTCGTCGATGTGGTCGAGGGGCTGGACGGTTGCCATTCCGCCAATATCTCACCGGACAACCGTACGCTGTGGGTTCCGGCATTAAAGCAGGATCGCATTTGTCTGTTTACGGTCAGCGATGATGGTCATCTGGTGGCACAGGACCCTGCGGAAGTGACTACCGTTGAAGGGGCCGGCCCGCGTCATATGGTATTCCATCCAAACGAACAATATGCGTATTGCGTCAATGAGTTAAACAGCTCAGTGGATGTCTGGGAACTGAAAGATCCGCATGGCAATATCGAATGTGTCCAGACGCTGGATATGATGCCGGAAAACTTCTCCGACACCCGTTGGGCGGCTGATATTCATATCACCCCGGATGGTCGTCATTTATACGCCTGCGACCGTACCGCCAATCTGATAACTGTTTTCAGCGTTTCGGAAGATGGCAGCGTGTTGAGTAAAGAAGGCTTCCAGCCAACGGAAACCCAGCCGCGCGGCTTCAATGTTGATCACAGCGGCAAGTATCTGATTGCCGCCGGGCAAAAATCTCACCACATCTCGGTATACGAAATTGTTGGCGAGCAGGGGCTACTGCATGAAAAAGGCCGCTATGCGGTCGGGCAGGGACCAATGTGGGTGGTGGTTAACGCACACTAACCGCTGATTTACCCGGCGCAGTCTCTTCTGCGCCGGTGTATTAACCTATCTCCTGTAACGCATGTCTCTGGCGTTCGACGATATTGGTCCACAAATTGTCTTTATCGTCAGTCCACAAATTAATCAGCAAGGCAAAAAAGCGTTCAGCTGCCGGAGAAAGCACGGCATCTTTGCGGCGAATAATCCCCAATGTCCGACGTATAACCGGTTCCACCAGCGGGATACCAATAATCGAAGAATAGGGTGCATGGGGCATTGCCAGACCAGGAAGCGCCGAAATCCCCAGTCCCGCCTCCACCAGTCCTAATGACGTCGAAAGATGACGCACTTCGTAAAACCAGTCCAGCTTCCAGGGCTTGTCGGCCAGCTGTTGTTCTATCAACAGTCGGTTGCCGCTGGAGGAGCGTACGCCAATCATTTTGTAACCCACTAACTCCTGCCATTCTACAAGCTGCTTTTTGGCCAATGGATGGTCACGCCGACAGGCCAGCACGAACGGCTCGTTGACCAGTGGGGTAAAATCAATGGATGAATTTGTGACGTTGTTCATGTTTATGCCAAAGTCTGATTCGTTACACAGCACCGATTCCATGCAATTATTCGTGCCTTGTTCCAGAATCCGCACTTTAATATTGGGATACAGCTCATTAAATTTACCGATTGCCAGCGGTAAAAAATAAAATACCGCGGTCGGAATACACGCTAACGTCACCATACCACGATGATAAGCATTCATATCACGAATATTAAAAAGCGTTTCATCGAATTTCTTTATTAATTCCCGCGCCTCCGGGAGCAACCTTTTTCCTGCTTTTGTTAACGTAACCTTGCGAGTTGTACGCTCAAATAGTTGAATATGTAAATCTTCCTCCATCTTTTTTATTCTTCGCGTTAATGCAGGTTGCGTAATATTGAGTAATTTAGCGGCATTGTTAAATGAACTGGACTCTGCCAGTATGACAAATGCCTTCATACTTGATAATTCATGCTTCATTATTACTCCGAAAAATGGAAGCGTCGATTTTGGGTGGCTGGCCGTTAAAAATTTTAACTGCATTTAGCCAACTTAAATTAATGAAAAAATGTTATTAATCGTTGAGCTAAAGTCATTAGAGATGCTTTGCCCTTAATGTAACCATATCGCAATAAGTTATGTTTTTAAATTGAGGGCATTATTATGAAAAAAATACCCTGCGTGATGATGCGAGGTGGAACCTCGAGGGGCGCGTTCCTGTTAGCGGAACATCTACCCGAAGATCAAACGCAGCGCGATAAAATATTGATGGCAATTATGGGTTCCGGTAACGATCTGGAAATTGACGGTATTGGCGGCGGTAATCCGCTGACCAGTAAAGTCGCCATTATTAGCCGTTCCAGCGATCCGCGTGCAGATGTCGATTATCTGTTTGCTCAAGTTATCGTCCATGAGCAACGTGTCGATACCACGCCTAACTGCGGCAATATGCTGTCTGGGGTTGGGGCATTCGCCATTGAAAATGGTTTGATTGCAGCGACTTCGCCAGTTACCCGCGTACGTATCCGCAACGTCAATACTGGTACGTTCATCGAGGCTGATGTGCAAACGCCAAATGGTGTTGTCGAGTACGAGGGTAGCGCCAGAATTGACGGCGTACCGGGTACTGCCGCACCGGTTGCGCTCACTTTCCTGAATGCCGCCGGAACCAAAACCGGAAAAGTCTTCCCGACTGATAATCAGATTGATTATTTTGACGATGTCCCGGTGACCTGTATCGATATGGCGATGCCAGTTGTCATTATTCCTGCTGAATATCTGGGAAAAACAGGCTATGAATCACCGGCGGAGCTGGATGCCGACAAAGCATTATTAGCCCGCATTGAATCTATCCGTCTACAAGCGGGTAAAGCAATGGGCTTAGGCGATGTCAGTAATATGGTTATCCCTAAACCTGTGCTTATTTCTCCAGCGCAGAAAGGCGGAGCAATTAATGTGCGTTATTTTATGCCGCATTCTTGCCATCGCGCGCTGGCGATAACCGGAGCTATTGCCATTTCCAGTAGTTGTGCATTGGAAGGCACCGTCACCCGACAAATCGTCCCTTCTGTAGGATACGGCAATATCAATATTGAACACCCCAGTGGTGCGCTCGACGTTCATTTAAGTAATGAAGGTCAGGATGCCACGACGTTACGCGCATCTGTTATTCGGACAACCAGAAAAATATTTTCCGGTGAAGTTTATCTTCCCTGAAAAAATTCGTTGTCAGGATAAGGACAATCAATAAAGGACTTCTGTATGAGTCATACAGAAAGAACAGGATTTTAAATGAATAAGAAATCGTTATGGAAGCTAATTCTGATATTAGCGATCCCATGTATTATTGGCTTTATGCCAGCTCCGGCAGGATTAAGCGAACTGGCGTGGGTGCTTTTTGGTATTTACCTGGCGGCCATTGTGGGGCTGGTTATCAAGCCTTTCCCGGAACCTGTCGTACTGTTAATTGCCGTTGCTGCCTCAATGGTGGTGGTCGGTAACTTATCCGACGGTGCGTTTAAGACCACCGCCGTATTAAGCGGTTACTCTTCAGGTACCACCTGGCTGGTGTTCTCGGCGTTTACCTTAAGCGCCGCATTTGTGACCACCGGCTTAGGTAAACGTATAGCCTATCTGCTGATTGGTAAAATTGGTAGCACTACCCTGGGTCTGGGTTACGTTACGGTATTTCTCGATCTGGTACTGGCTCCGGCAACACCGTCTAACACCGCGCGTGCGGGCGGTATTGTGTTACCGATCATCAACAGCGTGGCGGTGGCTTTGGGGTCCGAACCGGAAAAAAGTCCGCGTCGTGTCGGACATTACCTGATGATGTCCATTTACATGGTCACCAAAACCACCAGCTATATGTTCTTTACCGCAATGGCGGGGAATATTCTGGCGCTGAAAATGATCAACGACATTCTGCACCTGCAAATTAGCTGGGGTGGATGGGCGCTGGCCGCTGGATTGCCGGGTATCATTATGCTGCTGGTCACCCCGCTGGTGATTTACACCATGTATCCGCCAGAAATTAAGAAGGTGGATAACAAAACCATCGCCAAAGCGGGCCTTGCCGAACTGGGACCGATGAAAATCCGCGAAAAAATGCTGCTCGGTGTCTTCGTGCTGGCGCTGCTGGGCTGGATTTTCAGTAAGTCACTGGGGGTTGATGAATCCACCGTGGCAATCGTTGTTATGGCGACTATGCTGCTGCTGGGTATCGTTACCTGGGAAGACGTGGTTAAAAATAAAGGCGGCTGGAATACCTTAATCTGGTACGGCGGTATTATCGGCTTAAGCTCCTTATTATCGAAAGTTAAATTCTTCGAATGGTTAGCTGAAGTCTTTAAAAATAACCTGGCATTTGATGGTCACGGTAACGTTGCTTTCTTCGTTATTATTTTCCTCAGCATTATCGTGCGTTATTTCTTCGCTTCCGGTAGTGCCTATATCGTTGCCATGTTACCAGTATTTGCCATGCTGGCGAACGTCTCCGGCGCGCCGTTAATGTTAACCGCGCTGGCACTGTTGTTCTCTAACTCCTATGGCGGCATGGTTACTCACTATGGCGGCGCGGCAGGTCCGGTCATCTTTGGCGTGGGTTACAACGATATTAAATCCTGGTGGTTGGTCGGTGCGGTACTGACGATATTAACCTTCCTGGTGCATATCACCCTCGGCGTGTGGTGGTGGAATATGCTGATCGGCTGGAACATGCTGTAAATATACTCGTCATACTTCAAGTTGCATGTGCTGCGTCTGCGTTCGCTCACCCCAGTCACTTACTTATGTAAGCTCCTGGGGATTCACTCGCTTGTCGCCTTCCTGCAACTCGAATTATTTAGAGTATATCCATTTATTATCTTTCTGCGCACTTTCCGGTGCGCAGATATCTGGAGCATTTGATGATCAAGTTATCTGAAAAAGGCGTGTTTCTCGCCAGTAATAACGAAATAATTGCCGAAGAACATTTCACCGGCGAAATTAAAAAAGAAGAAGCAAAAAAAGGCACTATTGCCTGGTCTATTCTCTCTTCTCATAATACGTCCGGAAATATGGATAAACTTAAAATTAAGTTTGATTCATTAGCCTCTCACGATATTACCTTTGTTGGTATTGTACAGACCGCTAAAGCGTCCGGTATGGAACGTTTCCCGCTGCCGTATGTGCTGACCAACTGCCATAACTCACTCTGCGCCGTCGGCGGCACCATTAACGGTGATGACCATGTTTTTGGTTTATCGGCAGCGCAGCGTTATGGCGGTATTTTTGTGCCTCCGCATATTGCGGTCATCCATCAATATATGCGTGAGATGATGGCAGGCGGCGGCAAAATGATCCTCGGGTCAGACAGCCACACCCGTTACGGTGCATTAGGGACAATGGCAGTCGGTGAGGGTGGCGGTGAGTTGGTAAAACAGCTGCTTAATGACACCTGGGATATCGACTATCCGGGCGTGGTTGCGGTGCATTTGACCGGAAAACCTGCGCCGCATGTGGGGCCACAGGATGTGGCGCTGGCTATCATCGGTGCCGTGTTCAAAAACGGCTACGTCAAAAACAAAGTGATGGAATTCGTAGGTCCCGGTGTTGCTGCGCTCTCTACCGATTTCCGTAACAGCGTTGACGTTATGACCACTGAAACGACCTGTTTAAGTTCTGTCTGGCAAACCGATGAAGAAGTCCATAACTGGCTGGCGCTGCACGGTCGCGGCCAGGATTACTGCCAGCTTAACCCTCAACCGATGGCGTACTACGATGGCTGCATCAGCGTTGATTTAAGCGCCATCAAACCAATGATTGCGCTGCCGTTCCACCCGAGCAACGTATATGAAATCGACACACTGAACCAGAACCTGACCGACATTCTGCGTGAGATTGAAATTGAGTCCGAGCGCGTGGCGCACGGTAAAGCCAAACTCTCGCTGCTGGATAAAGTCGAAAACGGTCGCCTGAAAGTGCAGCAGGGGATTATCGCGGGCTGTTCTGGCGGTAACTACGAAAACGTCATCGCGGCGGCGAATGCACTGCGCGGTCAATCCTGTGGCAATGACACCTTCTCGCTGGCGGTTTATCCGTCATCACAGCCGGTGTTTATGGATCTCGCCAAAAAAGGTGTGGTAGCAGATTTGATTGGCGCAGGCGCAATCATCAGAACCGCGTTCTGCGGCCCATGCTTTGGCGCGGGCGATACGCCAATCAACAACGGTTTGAGCATTCGCCACACCACGCGTAACTTCCCGAACCGCGAAGGCTCTAAGCCAGCCAATGGGCAGATGTCAGCGGTGGCGTTGATGGACGCTCGTTCTATCGCTGCGACTGCGGCAAACGGTGGCTATTTAACTTCTGCCAGCGAACTCGATTGCTGGGACAACGTGCCGGAGTACGCCTTCGATGTAACGCCGTATAAAAACCGTGTTTATCAGGGCTTTGTGAAAGGGGCAACTCAGCAACCGCTGATTTACGGACCGAACATTAAAGACTGGCCGGAATTAGGTGCGCTGACTGACAATATCGTCCTCAAAGTGTGCTCGAAGATCCTCGACGAAGTGACCACCACCGACGAACTGATCCCTTCCGGTGAAACCTCTTCTTATCGTTCAAATCCGATTGGTCTGGCGGAGTTTACCCTGTCACGCCGCGATCCAGGTTATGTTGGCAGAAGTAAAGCGACTGCTGAGCTGGAAAATCAGCGTCTGGCGGGGAATGTCAGCGAGCTGACAGAGGTGTTTGCGCGCATTAAGCAGATTGCTGGTCAGGAGCATATTGATCCGCTGCAAACTGAAATTGGCAGCATGGTCTATGCGGTGAAACCAGGCGATGGTTCTGCGCGTGAGCAGGCGGCGAGCTGCCAGCGTGTGATTGGCGGTCTGGCGAATATTGCCGAGGAGTACGCGACTAAACGCTACCGTTCTAACGTCATCAACTGGGGGATGTTACCGCTGCAAATGGCGGAAGCACCGAACTTTGACGTAGGTGATTACATTTACATCCCAGGCATTAAAGCGGCGCTGGATAATCCGGGTACGACGTTTAAAGGTTATGTGATCCATGAAGATGCGCCAGTAACAGAGATTACGCTCTATATGGAAAGTCTGACTGCTGAAGAGCGCGAGATTATCAAGGCGGGTAGTTTGATTAACTTCAATAAAAACCGTCAGATGTAAAAAAAGGCGCTATGAAATATAGCGCCCAGTTTCATTAACCCGATGGTTCAGACTATCGGGTTTTCTTTTTTACTTCTTCGCCTCTGCAACCACTTTGCTACCCACGCCGCGGTTATTGTATTCCCACATGCGGTTGTAGTTAGTGTCATTCAGATTGCGTTGTATTTCGTCGCTATCGTCAACGCTGCCGGTGTTACCTGCGAATGGACGATTGGAAATCACCGCATCGGCCCACGGTTTCGCCGTGTTAAAACCTTCGTTGATGGCGCTATCACGGATCACCACCTGACCGTTGGTATTGGCATCAACATCCAGCGAGCGGCCCAGTTGCGCCACGCCATCACCGGAAGCATTGAAACGGCTGTTTACGGCGAGGAAACCGTAATAGATGTTAGACAGCGTAGCCGGTGCAAACACATACGCTTCTTGCTGAGTACGTGAGTTCACCACGCGGAATTCGGTATTATCGAACACCACTGCGCCGCGACCAGAAACGATATCCACATCCCCTTCAATATAGCTGTTGGTCACCAGAGTACGCGGCTGACGGTTGGTTTCCAGACGGTTTTGCACACCACTGTTGGTGACAAAGAAGGTATTCTGACGACCGAGAATGTTGACGTTATTGATCTGCACTTTGTCGCCATCAGTACGCAGTGCCACCGCCGGATGGTTACCCGCATCTACGCTATCGCCCAGCGTGTTTTCGATGGTCAGGTTTTGCAGTTGCAGGCCATTGTTTTGTGACCAGAAGACCGCAGAGCAGAGAACGCCGATACTGTCGCTGCGTTTGCTCTGGCAGCTATCGTACATATACCACGCTGGTTTACCTGGCATATATTTGCCGCGCGGGTTGACGTCATGACGCCAGTCGGCAGGGCTCATGCCCCCATCAAGGGAAAGCCCAATCTTCACATCAATCGGTTTTTCACCTGTACCGTACAGAGTAATTCCACCCGGAGCGGCAGGGACATATACCGTTCCCTGATACTCACCAGGCATCACGGCAATATACTGGCGCTTGTTGGTGCGCTTGATAATTGCCGCATCTACCGCCGCCTGAATCGTGGTATGCGTTACACCTTGAGTACCCGCCGGGCCGACAACAAAGTCAGGTTGCGCAGGCAGGGTAATCGGGGAAGGATTCCACGCTGCCGCACCTGGTGTCAGGGATGCAAAATAGTGTTGAGCATCGAAATTCTGCGCTTCTTTTGCCGACAGAATCGGGCGAGAAGAGGTACCAGGCGCGGTTTGATCAGAAGGACGTTGATCGGGCGGTGTTGAGCTACAGGCGGTCAGCGTCACGCCAAAAGCCAATGCCAGCGCCAGACGGGAAACTGAAAATGTGTTCACAGGTTGCTCCGGGCTATGAAATAGAAAAATGAATCCGTTGAAGCCTGCTTTTTTATACTAACTTGAGCGAAACGGGAAGGTAAAAAGACAAAAAGTTGTTTTTAATACCTTTAAGTGATACCAGATGGCATAGCGCCATCTGGCAGAGTGATTAACTAAACATCGCAGTAATCGAGGCGCTTGCCAGAGAATGGAAATGGACGTTAAACCCGACCATCGCGCCGCTGGCACCTTCATCGACATCAATACGTTCTACATCCAGCGCGTGAACGGTAAAAATGTAGCGATGGGTTTCGCCTTTCGGCGGCGCTGCACCATCGTACCCGGTTTTACCAAAGTCGGTACGCGTCTGCAAAACGCCGTCTGGCATTGCTACCAGACCAGAGCCAAACCCTTGCGGTAATACGCGGGTATCCGCGGGTAAATTAACAACTACCCAGTGCCACCAGCCGGAGCCAGTTGGCGCATCCGGGTCGTAGCAGGTGACAACAAAACTTTTCGTTCCCACAGGAACATCATCCCACGCCAGATGCGGTGAAATATTATCGCCATCGTAACCCATGCCGTTAAAGACATGACGATGCGGCAACTTATCGCCATCGCGCAGATCATTACTGATGAGTTTCATGAACCCTCCTTTCTAGTTTGCAGAAAGTGTAGCCAGAAACCCTCACGCTGACTTCCCGTTATTGGCAAAAAAATGTTTCATCCTGCACCGCACGATTAACCGCTGCGGTCAGACGCTGCAACTGTTGCGGGAGAATAATATAGGGCGGCATCAGGTAAATCAGTTTGCCAAAAGGCCGGATCCAGACACCCTGTTCGACAAAGAATTTTTGCAGCGCTGCCATATTCACCGGACGAGTGGTTTCGACCACGCCGATTGCCCCCAGTACGCGCACATCGGCAACCATTTCGGCGTCACAGGCGGGGGCAAGTTGCTCGCGTAGCTGCCCTTCAATAGCCGCCACCTGATGCTGCCAGTCGCCAGATTCGAGAATCGCCAGGCTGGCGTTTGCTGCTGCGCAGGCCAGCGGATTGCCCATAAAAGTTGGCCCATGCATAAAGCAGCCGGCTTCGCCGTTACTGATGGTTTCCGCAACCTCGCGCGTGGTGAGCGTGGCGGAAAGGGTCATTGTGCCGCCGGTTAAGGCTTTACCGAGACATAAAATATCCGGCGCGATTTCTGCATGTTCACAGGCAAACAGTTTGCCGGTACGACCAAATCCGGTGGCGATCTCGTCGGCAATCAGCAAGATACCTTCGCGATCGCACATTTTGCGGATTCGTTTTAACCATTCCGGATGGTACATGCGCATCCCGCCTGCGCCCTGGACAATCGGTTCAATGATCACCGCCGCGATTTCATGACGATGCGCCGCCATCAGGCGGGCAAAGCCCACCATATCGCGCTCATCCCATTCGCCATCCATGCGGCTTTGCGGGGCGGGAGCAAACAAGTTTTCTGGCAGATAGCCTTTCCACAGGCTGTGCATTGAGTTGTCCGGATCGCACACCGACATCGCGCCAAAGGTATCGCCATGATAACCATTGCGGAAGGTCAGAAAACGCTGGCGCGCTTCGCCTTTGGCCTGCCAGTACTGCAACGCCATTTTCATCGCCACTTCTACCGCTACGGAGCCGGAGTCCGCGAGAAAAACGCATTCCAGCGGTTGCGGCGTCATCGCCACCAGTTTGTGGCACAGCTCAATGGCTGGCGCATGAGTGATACCGCCAAACATCACATGCGACATGGCATCAATTTGCGACTTCATCGCCGCATTAAGCTGCGGGTGATTGTAACCGTGGATCGCCGCCCACCAGGACGACATACCGTCAACCAGGCGTCTGCCGTCAGACAAAATTAGCTCGCAACCTTCGGCGCTCGCCACCGGATAAACCGGTAGCGGGGAGGTCATGGATGTGTATGGGTGCCAGATATGGCGTTGGTCAAAGGCAAGATCGTCCGTTGTCATAATCGACTTGTAAACCAAATTGAAAAGATTTAGGTTTACGAGTCTACACCGAATTAACAACAAAAAACACGTTTTGGAGAAGCCCCATGGCTCACCGCCCACGCTGGACATTGTCGCAAGTCACAGAATTATTTGAAAAACCGTTGCTGGATCTGCTGTTTGAAGCGCAGCAGGTGCATCGTCAGCATTTCGATCCACGTCAGGTGCAGGTCAGCACGTTGCTGTCAATTAAGACCGGAGCTTGTCCGGAAGATTGCAAATACTGCCCGCAAAGCTCGCGCTACAAAACCGGGCTGGAAGCCGAGCGGTTGATGGAAGTTGAACAGGTGCTGGAGTCGGCGCGCAAAGCGAAAGCGGCGGGATCGACGCGTTTCTGTATGGGCGCGGCGTGGAAGAATCCCCACGAACGCGATATGCCGTACCTGGAACAAATGGTGCAGGGAGTAAAAGCGATGGGGCTGGAGGCGTGTATGACGCTGGGTACGTTGAGTGAATCTCAGGCGCAGCGCCTTGCGAATGCCGGGCTGGATTACTACAACCATAACCTCGACACCTCGCCGGAGTTTTACGGCAATATCATCACCACACGTACTTATCAGGAACGCCTTGATACGCTGGAAAAAGTGCGCGATGCCGGGATCAAAGTCTGCTCAGGTGGCATTGTGGGTTTAGGCGAAACGGTAAAAGATCGCGCCGGATTATTACTGCAACTGGCAAACCTGCCGACGCCGCCGGAAAGCGTGCCAATCAACATGCTCGTGAAGGTGAAAGGTACTCCACTGGCAGATAACGATGATGTCGATGCCTTTGATTTTATTCGCACCATTGCCGTAGCGCGGATCATGATGCCGACCTCTTACGTGCGCCTTTCTGCCGGACGCGAGCAGATGAACGAACAGACTCAGGCGATGTGCTTTATGGCCGGGGCTAACTCAATTTTCTACGGTTGCAAACTGCTAACCACGCCGAATCCGGAAGAAGATAAAGACCTGCAACTGTTCCGCAAACTGGGGCTAAATCCGCAGCAAACTGCCGTGCTGGCAGGGGATAACGAACAACAGCAGCGTCTGGAGCAGGCACTGATGACCCCGGACACTGACGAATATTACAACGCGGCAGCGCTATGAGCTGGCAGGATAAAATCAACGCGGCGCTCGATGCGCGGCGTGCTGCCGACGCCCTGCGTCGCCGTTATCCAGTGGCGCAAGGAGCCGGACGCTGGCTGGTGGCGGACGATCGCCAGTATCTGAACTTTTCCAGTAACGATTATTTAGGTTTAAGCCATCATCCGCAAATTATCCGTGCCTGGAAGCAGAGTGCGGAGCAATTTGGCGTCGGTAGCGGCGGCTCCGGTCACGTCAGCGGTTATAGCGTGGCACATCAGGCGCTGGAAGAAGAACTGGCCGAGTGGCTGGGCTATTCGCGGGCACTGCTGTTTATCTCTGGTTTTGCCGCTAATCAGGCAGTCATTGCCGCGATGATGGCGAAAGAGGACCGTATTGTTGCCGATCGGCTGAGTCACGCCTCATTGCTGGAAGCTGCCAGTTTAAGCCCGGCGCAGCTTCGCCGTTTTACCCATAACGATGTCACTCATCTGGCGCGACTGCTTGCTTCCCCCTGTCCGGGGCAGCAACTGGTGGTGACAGAAGGCGTGTTCAGCATGGACGGCGATAGTGCGCCACTGGCGGAAATCCAGAAAGTAACGCAACAGCACAATGGCTGGTTGATGGTCGATGATGCCCACGGCACGGGCGTTATCGGGGAGCAGGGGCGTGGCAGCTGCTGGCTGCAAAAGGTAAAACCAGAATTGCTGGTGGTGACTTTTGGCAAAGGATTTGGCGTCAGTGGGGCAGCGGTGCTTTGCTCCGATACGGTGGCGGATTATCTGCTGCAATTCGCCCGCCATCTTATCTACAGCACCAGTATGCCGCCCGCTCAGGCGCAGGCATTACGTGCATCGCTGGCGGTCATTCGCAGTGATGAGGGTGATGCACGGCGCGAAAAACTGGCGGCACTCATTACGCGTTTTCGTGCCGGAGTACAGGATTTGCCGTTTACGCTGGCTGATTCATGCAGCGCCATCCAGCCATTGATTGTTGGTGATAACAGCCGTGCGTTACAACTGGCAGAAAAACTGCGCCAGCAAGGCTGCTGGGTCACGGCGATTCGCCCGCCAACCGTACCTGCTGGTACTGCGCGACTGCGCTTAACACTAACCGCCGCGCATGAAATGCAGGATATCGACCGTCTGCTGGAGGTGCTGCATGGCAACGGTTAATAAACAAGCCATTGCAGCGGCATTTGGTCGGGCAGCCGCGCACTATGAGCAACATGCGGATCTACAGCGCCAGAGTGCTGACGTCTTACTGGCAATGCTCCCACAGCGTAAATACACCCACGTACTGGACGCGGGTTGTGGACCTGGCTGGATGAGCCGCCACTGGCGGGAACGTCACGCGCAGGTGACGGCGTTAGATCTCTCGCCGCCAATGCTTGTTCAGGCACGCCAGAAGGATGCCGCAGACCATTATCTGGCGGGAGATATCGAATCCCTGCCGTTAGCGACTGCAACCTTCGATCTTGCATGGAGCAATCTCGCGGTACAGTGGTGCGGTAATTTATCCACGGCACTCCGCGAGCTATACAGGGTGGTGCGCCCCGGAGGCGTGGTCGCGTTTACCACGCTGGTGCAGGGATCGCTCCCTGAATTACATCAGGCGTGGCAGGCGGTGGACGAGCGCCCGCATGCTAATCGCTTTTTACCGCCAGATGAAATCGAACAGTCGCTGAACGGCGTGCATTATCAACATCATATTCAGCCCATCACGCTGTGGTTTGATGATGCGCTCAGTGCCATGCGTTCGCTGAAAGGCATCGGTGCCACGCATCTTCATGAAGGGCGCGACCCGCGAATATTAACGCGTTCGCAGTTGCAGCGATTACAACTGGCCTGGCCGCAACAACAGGGGCGATATCCTCTGACGTATCATCTTTTTTTGGGAGTAATTGCTCGTGAGTAAACGTTATTTTGTCACCGGAACGGATACCGAAGTGGGGAAAACTGTCGCCAGTTGTGCACTTTTACAAGCCGCGAAGGCAGCAGGTTATCGGACGGCAGGTTATAAACCGGTCGCCTCTGGCAGCGAAAAGACCCCGGAAGGCTTACGTAATAGTGACGCGCTGGCGTTACAGCACAACAGCAGCCTGCAGCTGGATTACGCAACGGTAAATCCTTACACCTTCGCAGAACCCACTTCGCCGCACATCATCAGCGCACAAGAGGGCAGGCCGATAGAATCATTGGTAATGAGTGCCGGATTACGCGCGCTTGAACAACAGGCTGACTGGGTGTTAGTGGAAGGTGCTGGCGGCTGGTTTACGCCGCTTTCTGACACTTTCACTTTTGCGGATTGGGTAACACAGGAACAACTGCCGGTGATACTGGTAGTTGGTGTGAAACTCGGCTGTATTAATCACGCGATGTTGACGGCACAGGCAATACAACACGCCGGACTGACTCTGGCGGGTTGGGTGGCGAATGATGTCACGCCTCCTGGAAAACGTCACGCTGAATATATGACCACGCTCACCCGCATGATTCCCGCGCCGCTGGTGGGCGAAATTCCCTGGCTTGCAGAAAATCCAGAAAATGCGGCAACCGGAAAGTACATAAACCTTGCCTTGTTGTAGCCATCCTGTATTTGGTTAAATTGCGAGCGAGATCGCGTCTTCGATTGACTGCAATTTAACCAATTAAATTCTAAAATAATCACGAAAAAAATTTTACTTCCGCATCATGCGATGAATGTGGGAATTGCCCAGGCGGCGGGGGATAGGGGCTGCAGACAGTTATCCACTATTCCTGTGGATAACCATGTGTATTAGAGTTAGAAAACACGAGGCAAGCGAGAGAATACGCGGCTTGCACGCGAATTGGCGTTAAAGACGGCTCAAAGAAATATCTTTTATTTTTTAACTGGTTAGATAATTGCAATGGCAGTCACTGAAGAGGCATCTCTTGCCATAAAACTGTCATCACTCATCTTGACAAATGTTAAAAAAGCCGTTGCTTTGGGGATAACCCGGTAAGGCCGGAGTTTTATCTCGCCACAGAGTAAATTTTGCTCATGATTGACAGCGGAGTTTACGCTGTAACAGAAATATTATGGTGAGGAACTGTTTTTTTATCCAGTATAATTTGTTGGCATAATTAAGTACGACGAGTAAAATTACATACCTGCCCGCCCAACTCCTTCAGGTAGCGACTCATGAGTAAACCGTTCAAACTGAATTCCGCTTTTAAACCTTCTGGCGATCAGCCAGAGGCGATTCGACGTCTCGAAGAGGGGCTGGAAGATGGCCTGGCGCACCAGACGTTACTTGGCGTGACTGGCTCCGGGAAAACCTTCACCATTGCCAATGTCATTGCTGACCTTCAGCGCCCAACCATGGTACTTGCGCCCAACAAAACTCTGGCGGCCCAGCTGTATGGCGAAATGAAAGAGTTCTTCCCGGAAAACGCGGTGGAGTATTTCGTCTCCTACTACGACTACTATCAGCCGGAAGCCTATGTACCGAGTTCCGACACCTTCATTGAGAAAGATGCCTCGGTTAACGAACATATTGAGCAGATGCGTTTGTCCGCTACCAAAGCGATGCTGGAGCGGCGTGATGTGGTTGTGGTGGCGTCTGTTTCCGCGATTTATGGTCTGGGCGATCCTGATTTATATCTCAAAATGATGCTCCATCTCACGGTCGGTATGATTATCGATCAGCGCGCGATCCTGCGCCGACTGGCGGAGCTGCAATACGCTCGTAATGATCAAGCATTCCAGCGTGGTACTTTCCGCGTTCGTGGTGAGGTGATTGATATCTTCCCGGCAGAATCGGATGACATTGCACTTCGCGTGGAGCTGTTTGACGAGGAAGTGGAACGATTGTCGTTATTTGACCCGCTCACCGGGCAGATTGTTTCCACTATTCCACGTTTTACCATCTATCCGAAAACGCACTACGTCACGCCGCGCGAGCGCATCGTACAGGCGATGGAAGAGATCAAAGAAGAACTGGCCGCCAGACGCAAAGTGCTGTTGGAGAATAACAAACTGCTGGAAGAGCAGCGGCTGACCCAGCGTACCCAGTTTGATCTGGAGATGATGAACGAGCTGGGCTACTGTTCCGGGATTGAGAATTACTCGCGCTTCCTCTCCGGTCGTGGACCGGGTGAGCCACCGCCGACGCTGTTTGATTACCTGCCTGCCGATGGGCTGCTGGTGGTTGATGAATCTCACGTTACCATTCCGCAAATTGGCGGCATGTATCGCGGTGACCGGGCGCGTAAAGAGACGCTGGTGGAGTACGGCTTCCGCCTGCCATCAGCGCTGGATAACCGTCCGCTGAAATTTGAAGAGTTCGAAGCATTAGCGCCGCAAACCATCTATGTTTCGGCGACGCCGGGTAATTACGAGCTGGAAAAATCCGGCGGCGATGTGGTGGATCAGGTGGTGCGTCCAACCGGATTGCTTGATCCGATTATCGAAGTGCGGCCAGTGGCGACACAGGTCGATGATCTTCTATCGGAGATTCGTCAGCGAGCGGCAATTAACGAACGCGTACTGGTCACCACACTGACCAAGCGAATGGCGGAAGATCTCACGGAATATCTCGAAGAACACGGCGAGCGCGTGCGTTATCTTCACTCAGATATCGACACCGTCGAACGTATGGAGATTATCCGCGACTTGCGTCTGGGCGAGTTCGACGTGCTGGTGGGGATCAACTTACTGCGCGAAGGTCTGGATATGCCGGAAGTGTCGCTGGTGGCGATCCTCGACGCTGACAAAGAAGGCTTCCTGCGTTCCGAACGTTCGTTGATCCAGACTATTGGTCGTGCGGCGCGTAACGTTAACGGTAAAGCGATTCTCTACGGCGATAAGATCACCCCGTCAATGGCGAAAGCGATTGGCGAAACCGAACGTCGTCGCGAGAAACAGCAGAAGTACAACGAGGAACACGGTATTACGCCGCAAGGCTTGAACAAGAAAGTGGTCGATATCCTGGCGCTGGGGCAGAACATTGCTAAAACCAAAGCGAAGGGCAGAGGAAAATCGCGCCCGATTGTTGAGCCGGATAATGTGCCGATGGATATGTCGCCTAAAGCGTTGCAGCAGAAGATCCATGAACTCGAAGGGTTGATGATGCAACACGCGCAGAATCTGGAGTTCGAAGAAGCGGCACAAATTCGTGACCAGTTGCATCAGCTGCGTGAGCTGTTTATTGCCGCGTCGTGACAAGATGAAAAAGCCGGAATGTTCTTCCGGTTCAGATTAACGATCAAGTCAAAAAAGTGCTCGAACGTTCCCCTCGCCCCTCCGGGGAGAGGGTGAGGGGAACAGGTCGCATTGCACCAGAAGCCTGGTCAGCAATCTCGGCCACATTAACCCAGTGCCTGTAACGCCTTTTCCAGTGCGTTATGTAACAACTGGCGATCATGACGATACGGAATATCGCTGGCCTCCAGTACCTCCTGAATCACAATCCGCTCTTTAACCGCCGAGACATCCACTTTTGGCCCGACGATGACCGCATCAATGACCTTTTTACCGACATACTGCTCCATAATTGCCAGCTTGCTTTCCAGCTTCAAATTAGCCGCAGGTAAACTCAACTCACGCCCCAAATTGCCGATATAGACCATCGGCGCTGGCGTGCGGCGTAATGCCTGTGCGATTTCCTTCAGCAGCAGAATTGGCATCAGGCTGGTGTAAAAACTGCCAGGCCCAATAATGATGAGATCCGCTTCACTGATAGCGTGAACCGCCTCACGCGTTGCGGGTACATTCGGCGTTAACAGTAACTCCTGAATCGGCGTAGTTAACTGGTCGATATTGACCTCGCCGTAAACTTCATGCCCCTGATCGTCAATCGCCATCAGATCAACAGGATGCTCCGACATCGGAATCAAATGTGCGTCCACTTTCAGCAGATTGCGAATCAGATTGATCGCTTCAAGAGGTCGCACGCTAAGGTGATCCAGTGCCTTCAACATCAGGTTTCCAAGGTTATGCCCGGAAAGTTCGCCATTACCGCCGAAACGATATTCAAACATTGCGGAAGCGACGCTGGGTTCAGTTATCAGCTGGTTGAGGCAGTTTCGCATATCGCCCCAGGCAATGCCGCCTTCTGAGCGGCGAATACGCCCCGTCGATCCGCCATTATCCGTGGTGGTGACGATACCCGTTAAACGAGAACCCAAAGACGAAAGTGATGAGAGAACGCGTCCCAGTCCATGCCCTCCGCCGAGAGCAACGACACGATCAAGATCAGCCAGCGTACGATTGCGCATATAGTTTCCTGGAGTCAGATTATCCGCGCTACAGTAGCGCAAATTGCGGGGAAACAGCAATTAACCTGCCAATATTGAGGATACAAACTATTTTCTTCTACCTCTAAAGGACGATGTACGCTATGCCTCTCTGATGATGTATATCAAAGTAAAACCGCCATTTTCCCTTATTCTGTAGCGAAATAGCACGATCATGACGCTATATACATGATTACATAGCGAAAGTGTGGATGGTAAAAATCTCATTTACACGCTAGTATCGGCTTAACCACTAAACACTCTAGCCTCTGCACCTGGGTCAACTGATACGGTGCTTTGGCCGTGACAATGCTCGTAAAGA
This sequence comes from Escherichia sp. WS3227_2, assembly GCF_046486495.1. NCBI lineage: Bacteria > Pseudomonadati > Pseudomonadota > Gammaproteobacteria > Enterobacterales > Enterobacteriaceae > Escherichia > Escherichia sp. WS3227_2. The sequence continues at coordinate 181,004 of NZ_JBJQLG010000008.1, read as the reverse complement.
TTGCCACCAGGGCGAAGAAAGAAATGACTTCGCCTCCCGTATCTGGAAAGGTGTACATGGCTTCACAACTGACTGATGCATTTGCGCGTAAGTTTTACTACTTGCGCCTGTCGATTACCGATGTGTGTAACTTTCGTTGCACCTACTGCCTGCCGGATGGCTACAAACCGAGCGGCGTCACCAATAAAGGCTTTCTTACCGTCGATGAAATTCGCCGGGTTACGCGCGCCTTCGCCAGTCTGGGCACCGAAAAAGTCCGTCTGACGGGCGGTGAGCCATCTTTACGCCGCGACTTTACCGATATCATCGCCGCTGTGCGGGAAAACGACGCTATCCGCCAGATTGCGGTCACCACCAATGGTTACCGTCTGGAACGCGATGTGGCGAACTGGCGCGATGCGGGACTTACTGGCATCAACGTCAGCGTTGATAGCCTTGACGCTCGCCAGTTTCATGCCATTACCGGGCAGGATAAATTCAACCAGGTCATGGCAGGGATCGATGCTGCATTTGAGGCCGGTTTTGAGAAGGTCAAAGTCAATACCGTGCTGATGCGTGATGTTAATCATCATCAGCTCGACACCTTTCTGAACTGGATCCAGCATCGCCCTATCCAGCTGCGTTTCATCGAATTGATGGAAACGGGTGAGGGCAGCGAGCTCTTCCGTAAGCATCACATCTCTGGTCAGGTTCTGCGTGACGAGCTACTGCGTCGCGGCTGGATCCACCAATTACGTCAACGCAGCGACGGTCCCGCGCAAGTCTTTTGTCATCCGGATTACGCCGGAGAGATTGGCCTTATCATGCCGTATGAAAAAGACTTCTGCGCCACTTGCAACCGCCTGCGCGTTTCCTCCATTGGTAAACTCCATCTCTGCCTGTTTGGTGAAGGCGGCGTTAACCTGCGCGATCTGCTGGAAGACGATACCCAGCAACAGGCGCTGGAAGCGCGTATTTCAGCGGCGCTGCGGGAGAAGAAACAGACCCATTTCCTGCATCAAAACAACACCGGTATTACGCAAAACTTATCGTACATTGGCGGCTAAAACGTCAAAAGGAGAGATCAGATGAGTCAGGTAAGCACTGAATTTATCCCGACCCGTATTGCTATTCTTACGGTTTCTAATCGTCGTGGTGAAGAAGACGATACCTCCGGTCACTATCTGCGCGATTCGGCGCAGGAAGCGGGCCATCACGTTGTCGATAAAGCCATTGTGAAAGAAAACCGCTACGCTATTCGCGCTCAGGTATCTGCGTGGATCGCCAGCGACGATGTACAAGTGGTATTGATTACGGGGGGTACTGGCCTGACGGAAGGTGATCAGGCTCCCGAAGCGCTGCTGCCGTTGTTCGACCGTGAAGTTGAAGGTTTTGGTGAAGTGTTCCGGATGTTGTCGTTTGAAGAGATTGGCACCTCAACGTTGCAATCTCGTGCGGTAGCGGGCGTCGCTAACAAAACGCTGATTTTCGCCATGCCGGGTTCGACCAAAGCGTGCCGCACCGCGTGGGAAAATATCATCGCGCCGCAGCTCGATGCCCGTACACGTCCATGCAATTTCCATCCACATTTGAAGAAATAAGTATGTCGCAACTGACCCATATCAACGCCGCTGGCGAAGCACACATGGTGGATGTCTCCGCCAAAGCGGAAACCGTGCGTGAAGCGCGGGCGGAAGCCTTTGTCACCATGCGCAGCGAGACGCTGGCGATGATTATTGATGGTCGCCACCACAAAGGCGACGTATTTGCCACTGCGCGTATCGCCGGTATTCAGGCGGCAAAACGCACCTGGGATCTGATCCCGCTCTGTCACCCGCTGATGCTCAGCAAAGTTGAAGTCAATTTACAGGCCGAGCCGGAGCACAATCGGGTACGTATAGAAACCTTATGCCGCCTGACCGGGAAAACCGGTGTCGAAATGGAAGCGTTAACCGCGGCCTCCGTGGCGGCGCTGACCATTTATGACATGTGCAAAGCGGTGCAAAAAGATATGGTAATTGGTCCGGTACGTTTGCTGGCGAAGAGCGGCGGCAAGTCGGGTGACTTTAAGGTGGAAGCGGATGATTAAAGTTCTTTTTTTCGCCCAGGTGCGCGAGTTGGTGGGAACAGATGCAACCGAAGTGGCTGCGGATTTCCCAACCGTTGAAGCGTTACGCCAGCACCTGGCTGCGCAGAGCGATCGCTGGGCGCTGGCGCTGGAAGATGGCAAATTGCTGGCTGCCGTCAACCAGACGCTGGTGAGTCTTGACCATCCGCTGACTGACGGCGACGAAGTGGCTTTCTTCCCGCCGGTAACCGGAGGTTAAGATGGCAGAAACCAAAATTGTTGTCGGCCCGCAGCCATTCAGCGTAGGAGAAGAGTATCCGTGGCTGGCGGAGCGTGATGAAGACGGTGCGGTAGTCACCTTTACCGGTAAGGTGCGCAACCATAACCTTGGCGACAGCGTCAAAGCATTAACCCTCGAACACTATCCGGGGATGACTGAAAAAGCACTGGCAGAAATTGTCGATGAAGCGCGTAACCGCTGGCCGCTGGGGCGCGTCACGGTGATTCACCGCATCGGGGAATTATGGCCGGGAGATGAAATCGTTTTTGTCGGTGTCACCAGTGCGCATCGCAGCAGTGCGTTTGAAGCCGGGCAGTTTATTATGGATTATCTCAAAACCCGCGCACCGTTCTGGAAGCGTGAAGCCACGCCGGAAGGCGACCGCTGGGTTGAAGCTCGGGAGAGCGATCAGCAGGCGGCAAAACGCTGGTAGTTTTTTGTTAGCCGGATAAGGCACCGCTGCGTCCGGCAATTTCACCGCTCAGTACATGCGTTTACGCTGCGTCGATGCACAGCCTCATCATTTTGCAGTATCCTTAAGATATTCCTTATATCTTCAGGAGATCGTCATGGACAGATTCCCACGTTCTGATTCAATTGTACACCCCCGGGCTGGCTTGCAAACTTATATGGCGCAAGTCTATGGCTGGATGACCGTTGGCTTGTTGCTGACCGCATTTGTTGCCTGGTATGCGGCTAATTCCGCGGCCGTGATGGAGCTGTTGTTCACTAACCGTGTCTTTTTAATCGGTCTGATCATCGCGCAATTAGCATTGGTTATTGTGTTATCAGCGATGATTCAAAAGCTGAGCGCAGGTGTAACGACGATGCTCTTTATGCTTTATTCGGCGCTGACGGGTCTTACGCTTTCCAGTATTTTCATTGTCTATACCGCTGCTTCTATCGCCAGTACTTTCGTCGTTACTGCCGGGATGTTTGGCGCAATGAGCCTGTACGGTTACACCACGAAGCGCGATCTAAGCGGCTTTGGCAATATGCTGTTTATGGCGTTAATCGGCATTGTGCTGGCATCGCTGGTCAACTTCTGGCTGAAAAGCGAAGCATTGATGTGGGCAGTTACCTACATCGGCGTGATTGTCTTTGTCGGATTGACGGCGTATGACACTCAGAAATTGAAAAATATGGGTGAGCAGATTGATACCCGCGACACGTCGAACCTGCGCAAATATTCCATTCTTGGCGCGTTAACCTTGTATCTGGACTTCATCAACTTGTTCCTGATGTTGTTGCGGATCTTCGGCAACCGCCGTTAATTCTTTTTCACCATCAATATCCCGGCCATGTGTCGGGATTTTTTTCTTACTAAAAACGACACTTAACAAGTACCAGGTATAAAATATGCCTTATGGCCGAGCGGAAGTGTTTTCCGTATCCATAAATACAAAAATATTTTGTATGCGTGGTTTTAAATTTATTGATGGTGAATATTAATATTTTTTCTAAGGACAACTAAAAGAATGGAATCATACTCGCAAAACAGCAATAAATTAGATTTTCAGCACGAGGCCAGGATATTAAACGGTATATGGCTCATTACCGCTTTGGGTATGGTGGCAACCGCAGAGCTGGCCCTGGTGATCATCATGGATGCCGCATTAATGAGTGAACGACCAGTTTGGGTAATAAGTTGCTTAATGATTGTGTTATGGTCAGGCATTATCTCGCATGGACGAAATAAGCTCCTTGAACTGGCAGGAAAATGCCATAGCGAAGAGTTGTGGAGTCCGGTTCGTTGCGCTTTTACAGGTGCATTAACACTCTATTACTATTTTATCGGCTTCTTTGGGATACTTGCCGCGATAGCTATAACGCTTGTCTGGCAAAGGCATACGCGTTTTTTTCATTAGTCGTAAATGCACATACTAAAGAACTTAACTAAACTTCACATCGCCGCTTCATTTTTCGCTCGTAGCTTCTTCGCCTGGCTTTCCAGTAGCAGGTAACAGATCAGCGCCAGCAGCAGTGGGATAAAGTAATACAGCACACGGTAAGCGAGTAGGGCGGCGATAATTGTACCTTTGGAGGTATGCTCCCCAGCCAGTAGCGCGATAAATACCGCTTCCAGCACACCAATTCCCGCCGGAATATGCACGATGACGCCAGCAATACTACTAACCAGTAACACGCCCAGTACAAAGAAATAGTTTACGCTTTGACCGAGTAACAGCCAGATAATCGCTCCCATTACCATCCAGTTAACGCTGGAAATCAGCATCTGGGCGAGGGCAAATTTCCATGAAGGCAGCACCAGTTTTTGTCCTTTGATGGTCATATGGCGGTGCTTCGCGAAAGCGCAAAACCACAAATAAACCGCGATAATCATCAGTAAGCCAATGCCGAGAATGCGCAGCGTGGTTTGATCGACATACCAGTGGTCCGGCAGCTCCACCACGCCTGCGGTAAAGATAATCCCGGCCAGCAAAATATAGCCCAGCCAGTTGGTGGTAATACTGAGCGAGAAAATCCGCGTAATAGTGCTGCCCGGTAACCCTAGCCGGGAGTACAAACGATAGCGCATACCAATGCCGCCGACCCAGGTACTAAGCGTCAGGTTGAAGGCGTAGCAGATAAACGACACCAGCATCACCTGGCGCTTCGCCAGTTTGTGACCGCAGTAAAAGCGGGCGAGCAGATCATAGCAGCCGTAAATCAGATAACTGACGACCACCAGCCCGACCGCACTGAGCAACGCAACGCGATTGTAGTCGCGGATGACCTTCCAGACCTCTTCCCAGTCCACCTTTTTGGCGTAGACCACCAGCAACACTATCACCGCGATAAAAAACAGCCAGGTGAGGATCTTCTTTGCTAAGCGCCAGCGTGGGTGTGATTTACTCATCAGGGTTTTACCCCCGTGTTTTCAGTTTCTACCCGATCCTGCGTTTCCATTGTCGGCTGAGCGGGCGGGTCAACCTGCGCCAGACGTGGCGTGTGTGCCGGAAGCCAGCCGACCAGCGCCGGGAAGTGGCGTAAAAAGTGGAAGGCCAGCACGCTTTTGGTCAGATTCCACCAGGTGCGTTTGGGCAGCATGGTTTCATCCACCTGCTGGCAGTCTGCGGCGATAATGCCGTTTAGATTATCGCGCAGCGTCTGGTTAAAATGACGATCGTGGATGATGACATTTGCTTCGAGATTCAGTGACAAACTGAGCGGATCGAGATTACTGGACCCTACTGTCGCCCAGTGATCGTCCATCAATGCTACTTTGCCGTGGAGCGGGCGGCGGCGGTACTCAAAAACCTGAACGCCACCTTTAACCAGATAGTTATACAGCAAGCGTGCACCGACTCTGACAATCGGCATATCCGGTTCGCCCTGAATGATCAGTTTGATCCGCACCCCGCGCCGTGCCGCTTTACGCAAGGCGTGTAAAAATCGATAGCCGGGGAAGAAGTAGGCGTTGGCGATAATCACTTCCCGCCGCGCCTGAGTGAGCATTTTCAGATAGTGGCGTTCGATATCATCGCGATGTTCTTCGTTATTGCGCCAGACCAGCAATACCTGCGCTTCTCCCGGCTGGCGATTTTCTTCCGCTTTGTGATGACGTCGCCACCAGCGTCGCGCCGCGCTCTGTCCTGGCAGGTTTTCCAGCTCAAACTGGAGAATATCTTCGACAATCGGCCCTTCGAGGCGTACCGCGTAATCCTGTTTGGCCTCCGGGCCGTAGCTGGACATATGCTCGGCGGAGTAATTCAGCCCGCCAATAAAGGCGATACGCGCGTCGATCACCACAATTTTGCGATGCATCCGGCGAAACACATTGGTGCGCATACCAAAAAGGCGAGGGCGGGGATCGTAGTAGCGAAATACCACGCCAGCTGCCGTCAATTCATTGACAAACTCATCGCTGAGATCCGGCGAACCGTAGCCATCCAGCAAGACTTCCGCTTTCACCCCGCGTTGCGCTGCTGCCAGTAGTGCCGCATGCAGTTGTTTGCCGACGTCATCCTCAAACCAGATAAACGTTTCAAGAATGATGCGTTCTTGTGCCTCGCCAATCGCCTTAAACACCGCGGGATAATATTGCTCGCCGTTTTCCAGCAACTGGATCTTATTGCCTTCGCGCCAGCTACATTTCATAAATGAATCTCCGCACTTAAAGGGGCATGATCAGAAAGGTGTCGCCATGTCCGCAGCGGCAACGCGGTTGGCGCGCTGGCGCTGGCATTTTTGACGTAGATCCTGTCCAGTCGTAGTAGAGGAAATTGCACCGGAAACGTGCGCGCCGGGCGTCCGTGGGCGCGGGTAAATATCTCATCCAGCCCGGCCTGCACTTTTAACGGATGATTAGCTTTTTGCCGCCAGTCATTGAAATCACCCGCCACCAATACCGGTTCGCCGTCCGGTAGCTCATTCACCCATTCGGCGAGCATCGCAAGCTGCGCCTGACGGTGCGCCTCACGCAGGCCCAGATGTACGCACATCACATGAATCGCTTTTCCGGTCATCGGCGGCACAATGCGGCAGTAGAGCACGCCGCGCTTTTCCGCACCATCGACCGAAACATCGCGATTCTCATAATGTTCAATGGGATAACGTGAAAGAACCGCGTTACCGTGATGCCCTTCCGGGTATACGGCATTGCGACCGTAGGCAAAATCGCTCCACATCGTGTCGGCGAGAAACTCGTAGTGCGAAGTATCTGGCCAGTTTTCCACATGCAGCGGATGAACTTCGTGCGCGCCCATCACTTCCTGCAGGCAAACAATATCGGCGCTGACGGTACGCACGGCGTCGCGAAGTTCCGGCAAAATGAAGCGTCGGTTAAACGCGGTAAAGCCTTTGTGAATATTGATGGTGAGCACCTTGAACGAAAATTGTTGTGTTTGATCGGGCATAATTTTCCTGTCTTTGCCTCTTATCTCATTGAAATAGTGTAGTCGGCGTCACAAAAAGGTGCGGTCTTACGGAATTTTCCGTAAAGTTCGGTACTCTGAGTAAGTAGAGATAAATTCTTCAGGAGAGAAGCCATGAAGTGGCAACAACGTGTTCGTGTCGCAACGGGTCTAAGTTGCTGGCAGATTATGTTGCATTTACTGGTAGTGGCGCTGCTGGTGGTGGGCTGGATGAGTAAGACTCTGGTTCACGTCGGCGTGGGATTATGCGCACTGTATTGTGTCACGGTAGTGATGATGCTGGTGTTTCAGCGCCACCCCGAGCAACGCTGGCGTGAGGTGGCAGACGTGCTGGAAGAGCTGACTACGACCTGGTATTTTGGCGCAGCGCTGATTGTGCTGTGGCTGTTGTCCCGCGTACTGGAAAACAACTTTTTGCTGGCGATCGCAGGGCTGGCAATCCTTGCCGGCCCGGCGGTAGTGTCTTTGCTGGCGAAAGATAAGAAGTTACATCACCTTACGTCTAAACATCGCGTACGCCGCTGACCCTGTCGTGGCCGTTATCACCAGTAGCGGCCACAAACTATTCCATACAATATCCAGACTCGCATCTTTCAAATAAATCTGCTTGGTAATGTCCGTAAAGTGGCGAATAGGGTTAATCCACGTCAGGTTTTGCAGCCATACTGGCATGTTTTCCACCGGCGAAACGTAACCGGAAAGGAGAATGGCGGGCATCATAAAGACAAACACGCCGATAAACGCCTGCTGTTGTGTCGAGCAGAGTGATGAAATCAACAGACCGAATCCCACCAGCGATAAACCGTAAATCACCATCGTAAAGTAGAACAGCGCCAGCGATCCGGCGAAGGGGATTTGATACGCCCAGATACCAATCGCCAGCACAATGGTGGCCTGGAAGGTGGCGACAATTAATGCCGGTACGGCCTTGCCGATGAATATCTGCCAGGTGGTGAGCGGCGAAACCAGTAACTGATCGAGCGTACCTTGTTCACGTTCGCGGGCAACAGAAAGTGAAGTGACGATCATCACGCCAATAGTGGTGATCATGGCGATCAGCGACGGCACCACAAACCATTTGTAGTCGAGATTCGGGTTATACCAGTTGCGTACCACCAGCTCGCTGTTGTTGGGTTTCGGTTTTCCTTCCAGCAGCTCCTGCTGATAATTTTTGACGATCTGTTGCAGGTAGTTGGCGGCAATTTGCGCACTGTTGGAGTTACGCCCGTCGAGGATCAACTGCAACGGCGCGGTCTGGAAGGTATCCAGTTTGCGCGAGAAGTCAGCCGGGAAACGCACCAGCAGTAACGCCTTTTGTGTGTCGATGGTTGGGCGGATCTCCTGTGGGCTTTTCAGTAGCAGCACATGGGTAAAGGCGCTGGCGCGGGCAAAACGTTGAGTAAGTTCTACCGAATGTTCGCCGTTATCTTCATCGTAGATGGCGATGGTGGCGTTAGTCACTTCCAGCGTGGCGGCGAACGGGAACAGGATCACCTGAATCAGCACGGGTAAAATCAGAATCGCGCGGGTTTGCGGTTCGCGCAGCAGCGACTGCAACTCTTTGCGGATTAACGTCCATAAGCGATGAAACATGCTCTTCTCCCTAATCCAGCCGACGTTTGGTTTTTAGCCACGTCAGGCCGATAAACATCACCGCCGAAGCGATCAAAAACAGCACGTTCACCACCAGCACCACTGGAATATTTCCGGCGAGGAACAGGCTTTGCAGGGTGCTGACGAAATAACGTGCGGGAATAATGTACGTCACCGCGCGGATCACCGCGGGCATACTGTCGATCTGAAAAATAAAGCCGGAAAGCATAATCGACGGCAGAAACGCGGCGTTCAGGGCGACCTGAGCGGCATTGAACTGGTTGCGGGTAATCGTGGAAATCAGCAGCCCCATCCCCAGGGTACTGAGTAAAAACAGGCTGGAGATAAAAAACAGAATCAGCAGTGACCCGCGATATGGCACGCCGAGAATAAACACTGACACCAGCATACACAGCAACATCGCCAGCATCCCGAGAAAGTAATAAGGGATCAGCTTACACAGCAGCAGTTCCGTGCGGGTAATCTCCGTAGAGAGCAGGGCCTCCATAGTGCCGCGCTCCCACTCCCGCGCCACCACCAGCGAGGTGAGGATCGCGCCGATGACCGTCATGATAATGGTCACCGCACCGGGGATAATAAAGTGCTGGCTAATCGCCGCCGGGTTAAACCAGTAGCGGGTTTGTACATCAATAAGCGGTTCAAAAGTCTGCCCGTTGTCCTCCGCTCGCTGCATTTGCCAGATCTGCCAGATCCCTTCGACATACCCCTGGACAAAGTTAGCGGTATTCGGCTCACTGCCGTCGGTGATCACCTGAATCGGTGCGGTGGCGTTGGCGCGCTCCATCTGTTCGGCGAAATCCACGGGAATAACCACCAGACCGCGAATTTTCCCTGCCTGCATTTTGGCGATCAATTCCTGACGGTTATCGCTGATGGTGGCGTCGATGTAGGGCGAACCGGTCATGGTGTGGGTGAAATCCAGCGCCGCTTCGCTACGCTGTTCCAGTAAAATCCCGACCCGCAGCTTGCTGGAGTCGAGGTTAATGCCGTAACCAAAAATAAACAGCAGTAGCAGCGGGATCACCACCGCAATCAGCCAGCTACTCGGATCGCGAACGATCTGCCGCGTCTCTTTGACGCACAGTGCCCGCACGCGACGCCAGGACAGGATCGGATTACTCATTGCCATGCTCCTTATCCCAGTCGTGGATCAACTGAATAAAGGCTTGCTCCATGGTGGGATCGGGTTGCTCATCGTTAGCCGACTGTGCTTTCAAATCGTCCGGCGTGCCGCTGGCAATCAGCTTCCCGCGATACACCAGGCCAATGCGGTCGCAATATTCCGCTTCATCCATAAAGTGGGTGGTAACCATCACCGTGACGCCTTTCTCTACCATGCTATTGATGTGGAGCCAGAATTCGCGGCGGGTGAGGGGATCAACGCCGGACGTCGGTTCGTCGAGAAACAGAATGTCCGGTTCATGCATCAGCGAACAGGCCAGCGCCAGCCGCTGTTTAAAACCTAATGGCAGTTCATCGGTGGCGTGGGAGGCGATACTTTTCAGGCCGAACGCCTCGCTCATGCGGGAGATCTTTTCGTTCTGCGCCCGACCGCGTAAGCCATACACACCAGAGAAAAAGCGTAAATTCTGTTCGACCGTCAGGTTGCCGTAGAGCGAAAATTTTTGCGCCATATAGCCGAGATGCTGGCGCGCTTTACCGGAACTCTCTTTCAGATCCATGCCCAGCACCAGCGCCTGACCGGAAGTCGGCACCAGCAAACCGCACATCATCTTAAAGGTGGTCGATTTACCCGCGCCGTTTGGCCCCAGCAAACCAAAAATCTCCCCGCGTTTAACGGCAAAGTTGACGTGATCGGTGGCGGCAAAATCACCAAATTTCTTGGTCAGTTCTTTCGCTTCGATCACCGTCTCGCCGGGTGTGCCTTCTACCGTATGCAATATTGCACCCAGCGGCGATTCTGAGGTTCCGGCACCGCCCAGCAAATCGATAAACGCATCTTCAAAACGCGGCGTAGTTTCGTTGATGTTGATTTCCGGCATCCCGTCGGCATGGCGAATATCGTCTGGTGTGGCCTCTTTTTTGAGGATCAGACGTACCGATTTCCCCTGAATCATGCCGTCGCTGACCTGCGGTAGTTTCAATGCCCGTTGCAACAGTTTGCGGTTGCCCTCGTGTGGACTGGTCATCAGAAAGCTGCGTCCGGCCATGGTTTGTGTCAGGGCCGTCGGTTCTCCCTGGTACAACAATTCGCCTTCGTTCATCAGTAACACGTCACGGCACTGCTCGGCTTCGTCGAGATACGATGTGCTCCAGAGGATTAACATCCCTTCGCCCGCCAGCTCATGCACCATCTGCCACAGTTCGCGCCGTGAGATAGGGTCAACACCGACGCCGGGTTCATCGAGCAGCAACACTTTCGGTTCGCCCACCAGGGTACAGGCCAGGCCAAGTTTTTGTTTCATCCCACCGGAGAGCTTGCCCGCCAGGCGTCCGGTAAACGGGCCAAGAGACGTAAACTCCAGCAGGCGAGCAAAAGTTTGCTTCCGTGCCTCGCCGGTGACGCTGCGCAAATCTGCGTACAGATTGAGATTCTCCATCACCGTGAGATCTTCATACAGACCGAATTTCTGCGGCATATAGCCGAGCACGGCGTGCAGCGCGCCGTCGTTTTTGATCGGATCAAAGCCAATCACCGTGGCATTGCCGCTGTCGGGTTTCAGTAATCCCGCCAGCATCCGCATTAGCGTGGTTTTACCTGCACCATCCGGCCCCACCAGCCCCGTCACATAACCGGCGTGAATGGTACAGTCGAGCGGCGCGACGGCGGGCTTGTCCATGCCCGGAAAGCGTTTTTCCAGGCCGTTCAGCGTGATAACGGCATCATTCATGTCCTGCCTCGTCACCGAATTGTACCGTCACTGGCATGCCCTGGCGTAACGCATCATCGGCGTCGGTCACCACAATACGCAGGCGATAGACGAGGTCGGTACGCAGATCCGGCGTTTCGACGGTTTTCGGGGTAAATTCAGCAGTCGGTGAAACGAAACCAATCTGCCCGTGATACGGCTTGTCCGGGCGACCATCGGTATAAAGTAGCACTTTGCGCCCCGGCTGGGCCTGGTCAAGATTACGTTCATCAACATAAGCGCGCACCCACACCGGACGCGTTAGTGAAACGGTAAACACCGTGCCACCTTCGTTGAGGACCGTGCCTGGCTCCACCGCGCGCGTTAACAGCGTGCCATCAGACGGTGCTATCAACGTTGAGTCCTGTAAATTCAGCTCCGCCTGCGCCAGTTGCGCCTGCGCCTGTTCGAGGCTGGCTTTTGCCTGGGCGATATCCTGTTCGCGGTTACCGGAACGGTACTGACGCAATTTATCCTGTGCCGATTTCAGCGTTGCCTGCGCCTGGTCGCGCGAGGAGCGGGCATTTTCCAGGTCATTTGCCGAAATGGTGCGGCTTTTCCACAGTCCTTGCTGGCGGTTGTAGAAGTTCTGCGCATAGTCATAGGCGGCTTGCGCCTGTTTCACCGCTGCGGCGGCCTGAGCTATTTCTTCATCGCGATACCCGGCAAGCATCAGGTCATACTGCGCCTGAGCCACCGAAACGCCCGCTTTCGCCTGCATCAGGGCAATCTCATACGGCTTGTGATCCAGTTCGCCCAGCACCTGGCCCGCTTTGATCGCATCACCTTCGTCCACTGCCAGCGACTCAACGCGCCCCCCAACACGGAAACTAAGATTCACCGTACGAATATCCACGTTGCCATACAGCGTCAGGCCGTTATCCTGGCGGCTTTGATACCACCAGTAGCCTCCGGCAACCACGGCGGCAAGTACCACTACCGCCAGTCCGATCACGACAGGTTTTTTCATCACTACAAACTCCTTTGCGATAATCCTTGCAAAATCAGGTCGATATGACAGGTCACCGTCTGGTTGATCAGTTCGGTCTTTTCTTCATCGAACGCGGTCCAGCCGGTACGTAACAAAATGGTTTCTTTGCCAAGACGAAACGCCAGAATCTCACCAATCAACGCATGGGTATGAAGGATCATGCGGGTATCGCTAGCGTCGCAGCCGGTCCAGGCGGCAATCAGGCGTGTAAGGTGGCTGTGTAGCGGACTAATCACCTGTTCGTGCACCAGGTGGTAGGCTGCCGTGGGAGAGAGCTGCTCACGGGAGATAAATTTGCTGAGGTTGACGCTGTCATCCTGGGTGAGCAGCTTAATCATGTTTCTGCAGGCGCGAAGGATCAGTTCACGGATGGCATCCCGATCCGGCTGTGGTTGCGCGAACAAGCGTTCGGCTTCTTCGGCGTGCGGACGGAACTGCTCGCCAATAAAATCGGCAATCCACTGGGCGCAGGCGAGGTACAAATCCTCTTTCGAACCGAAGTAGTAGGTGATGGCAGCGATATTCTGCCCGGCCTGGGCGGCTATCTCGCGGGTGGTGGCGTTCATTCCATATTCACCAAACTGCGCCAGTGCGGCAGCAATCAGCTGTTTTTTCGCCTGTTCACCCTTGATTGTCATGGCAGGATTATTCATCGCACAGTCCATTCTTAATCAAATGATTGATTAAGATTATGACTCCATATGGGAGTTGTCCAGTATGACCAGGAATTTTAGCAACGCCAGTCACAGGGATAATTTATGCGCTGCGTCACAAAAACTGCTACACTCCGCTCCCTCATGACATTGTGGTTTTTGTCATTTTCCTTTTCAGTATCTCCCTGAAAACTACACCGGTAACGGTCGGGGCGGTTCGGAGTAGTTATGTCTTTCGATTCTTTGGGTTTAAGCCCTGATATCCTGCGCGCCGTTGCCGAGCAGGGTTACCGTGAACCCACCCCTATTCAGCAGCAGGCGATCCCTGCGGTGCTGGAAGGCCGCGACCTGATGGCCAGTGCCCAGACCGGTACCGGCAAAACAGCGGGCTTTACGCTGCCGCTGTTGCAACACCTGATCACTCGCCAGCCGCACGCCAAAGGGCGTCGTCCGGTACGTGCGCTCATTCTTACCCCGACCCGTGAACTGGCGGCGCAGATTGGCGAAAACGTCCGTGATTACAGCAAATACCTGAACATTCGTTCGCTGGTGGTGTTTGGTGGTGTGAGTATTAACCCGCAGATGATGAAGCTGCGCGGCGGCGTTGATGTGCTGGTGGCAACGCCGGGACGTCTGCTGGACCTGGAACATCAGAATGCGGTGAAGCTGGATCAGGTTGAAATCCTCGTCCTCGATGAAGCTGACCGCATGCTCGACATGGGCTTTATCCACGATATCCGTCGCGTGTTAACAAAACTACCTGCGAAGCGCCAGAACCTGTTGTTCTCCGCGACCTTCTCTGACGATATTAAAGCTCTGGCGGAAAAACTGTTGCACAACCCGCTGGAAATCGAAGTGGCACGCCGCAATACCGCGTCTGATCAGGTGACCCAGCATGTTCACTTTGTTGATAAGAAACGCAAACGCGAATTGCTGTCGCATATGATTGGGAAAGGGAACTGGCAGCAGGTGCTGGTGTTTACCCGTACCAAACATGGCGCTAACCATCTGGCTGAACAGCTCAATAAAGATGGCATCCGCAGTGCGGCGATCCACGGCAATAAATCGCAAGGTGCGCGTACCCGTGCGCTGGCTGATTTTAAATCGGGCGATATTCGTGTACTGGTGGCAACTGACATCGCTGCGCGCGGCTTGGATATTGAAGAGCTGCCGCACGTGGTCAACTATGAACTGCCAAACGTACCGGAAGATTATGTCCACCGTATCGGGCGTACCGGTCGTGCGGCTGCTACCGGTGAAGCGTTGTCGCTGGTGTGTGTTGATGAACACAAACTGCTGCGTGATATCGAAAAACTGCTGAAAAAAGAGATCCCGCGCATTGCGATTCCGGGCTATGAGCCGGACCCGTCAATCAAAGCCGAACCAATCCAGAACGGTCGCCAGCAACGTGGCGGCGGCGGTCGTGGGCAAGGTGGTGGTCGCGGTCAACAGCAACCACGCCGTGGAGAAGGTGGTGTGAAATCAGCTAGCGCGAAGCCCGCAGAAAAACCATCTCGTCGTCTTGGCGATGCCAAATCGGCAGGCGAACAACAACGCCGTCGCCGTCCGCGTAAACCTGCCGCTGCGCAGTAATACCATGTAAGGGCAAAAGAGTATCACAGGCTTTTGCCCATTATTCAGGTAACACGGTCAGACATGCATGACATGTCTGATTTTATTGTTTTAATAAATTTGCTTTATGATCTATCTAGTGTATCTAAAATGGCAATGAAATTATTTCTTCTTGCAATCTGAATTATTGTTAATAACATTGGTTGATATTCATAAACAAATTCTGGGAAAGTCTGGAATAAACATGCTATTGCATAAAGAGTTTGTTCATCATCTGGGAAATTATTATGAGATATGTGATTCAGTATTAGCTTGATTCTGTCCCTGATTTTATTATTTTCATTGTCTATAGTGTATCCGACTATCTCCCTAAGCAAAATAAAGTGTGCAGTCGTTTCATTACCGTATATTTTTAGTAGTTCTAATAAACTATCAAATTCTGACGCCTGAATATTTTTGGCACATAACTTTAACACTTTATCGAGTAACTCCAGATGCCCCGGTTCATAAACTGTTTTTTGTAGAATATTAAGCAATGTTGGCAATGATGAATATGCATAAGGAATATCTGTATTCAATAACAATTTCAAAGATTGAGCGGCAATTTTAGGTTGATACAAATGCCGGGATTCAATTCTGCTAATTAAAAAAGCAGTTGTATTCTTTTTAGTTTCATTATCAGTAATCTCTATCATCTCAAAAAGTCTGCTAAAATATCCTCTCAGATCGTACTGAGTAACAATAGAAATACAATCCGTGAATAAGTCATTACATTCAGTGATTAAATTTGGATAGCTATCAAAAAGTGTATAACACATCTCCATATAATTATGCAGTTTTAATATTTGCGAAGAGGTTTTAATTGTCGTGTCGTTAATGCTGGTTGTTTTTATCGATTCAATAGCGAAAATAAGTGGGCTGATACATTTCGATAAATCATCATGTTGTAACTTCAACACTAAAACTATATCTTTTATCCATTTTATTTTTAAGTCAATATCTGTTTGTTTTGAGATGATGTTAATCAGTGCGTGTTGGACGCAGCGATGCCTGATTAAACTATGTTGATTTAAATATCCTCTGTAAACGGAGTTATGTGCAATATCCAGTATAGCATCAAAGAGCAAACCATCAGGATTTGAATTTGTGGATGTAAAGATGTTCGTTATAAGATAATTTAATATCAATATTTTATTTCCGTCGTTATTTATATAGCGTAGTGGTGCCACTAACTTGTTATAGAATTCTTTCTTTTCCGCAGTTTTGTATTTGCTATTTGCCTCATTAATATGATTAAGAAATTTAACCAAAAGGATGATTATTTTGTTCTTATAATCGAGTAAATCTGGCTGAACATGATACGTCGAGAGGTATCCCTGGGTATCAAAAATAGAAGATGCATCGGGACTATCAAAAATCATTAAATCTTCCGGAGTATTTATATCGAAAAGTTCGATATTTTTTATAAATAATTGTGAAAAAAACAAAATGCTTTCTTTATGAAATACGTCAGAGTTATCATATAAAATATTAATTATTGGTAAGGCTATCTGCTCATTCGAGATTTTTTGCGGTTCTAAATGATAAGGATTGTTTAATACCTTGTTATTATATAAGGTTGATGTTAAATGCTGAATGAACATTTGCTTTTGTTCATGGTTCGTGGTTTTTTTAATAACATCTAACAGTTTTTTGGCATTGTTATCGAACCAGAAAACCATATCTGTAATAGATAAGTTGTCAGGGAAATAGTTGGAATTGCCTGGTGTGTTAGGTTTAAATAATGGCCACTGCTCAAACAAATTATGCATATTAACTCCTTTAATACGTCAAATTGAAATTGATAAAAATAATAAGTAATCATTATGTGCAAGCTATAGATAATCAAAGTATTACAATGAAGTAATTTAAATTAACTATCAAAAATCGCTCATTTCTGCTTATTGATAGAAAGATTGATTGCCAGCCTGTTTAGATCCGTACAGCAGCAGACTTTCATAACCCGGTTGATCCTGAGCTTGCAGTACGAAAAGTTAAAAATGAGCGATTTCTGTAAGATTCCCCATTTTGCCAGGCTTATGATTCGCAGATCATTCAAGTGCAAAGGAGCGGTGTATGGATTGTTCAAAATGCAATGGTTATGCGACGATGTTATTAAATATGGTGCATGGTTCTGACCCGGTTAATTTACTGGAATTACATGGTTTCCTTGAACATTTCGCATATTATGTTTCATTTGGCAAATTTAATGCTGGCCACCAGCGCTATAATGCATTTAAAAAATTCGTCAGTGAGATTTCGGAGATCAGCGCAAACGATATCAATATGACGATTAAAACCGGGCAATCCAGACATGAAAATGTTATCTCTATAAATATGAATGATGCAATTCCTCATGATGAAAAAGGGATCACCGTCCGAATAGATAATATTAATGGAAAGAAAAGCAACTCTACTTTGTCAGATGTTTTTATTCCCTATATAAATACATTTTCCGACCTCAAAAATAAAATACTCAGGATGAAAATTGAACTGACTGAAGGTAGTGGTTTTTCTAAAAGTCTTTCTGACAGTCAGATTGAGATGCATATTCTGAGGAATGTTAATTCGCTAAACGTTGGCGAGAAATTGAATGATGATAATCTTGTATATCATTCTATATTCACTAACGAATTCTCTGTTATTATTCCGCCATCCTATTATGATGCGACTTCTGCAGTAAACGCCAATAATGGTGTGAGAGAAAAACTATTTGAAAGTGATAGTAAAGTTAAAGATATCGTCGATGAAATGTCTAATCATGATGTGGAGAGCGAAAAAGATATATTTGTTATCGGAGGAATGATAGAAAAACTGGATTCTCTGGTAGACGAATCTTTCAATGAAAATACTGATAACATACAAACAGTAAAAGATTTGTTAACGCAATTAACTGATGGCATGGAACTCTTCGCGCTGCGGGACATAGTGGCATTCCCATCGTCCATAATAGCAAAATTATTAAAATCCCCACTTAATAGCGATCATGAACTTGTTATGCGCGCATTGGATACGTATCTGTGCTACTTCAGAAATAAAAATCTGAGTAACGATGCGGAAATAATTAACTTTTTCCATGCTCTCTTTTTAAAGAAACCAGAGTTGATGGTTTCTGAAAATTATAGATTTATTCAATTTATTGATTTGCTTTTTGAAAACGGAAGTGTTGAAGAGAAAAACTTAGCATTTGACCTTTATCACAATTATCTTGCATTACCTGAAATAAAACAATTCGTTACTGAAGAAATAAAATTGAATTTCAATGAGCAGCAAGGATTGTTAGACAAAGATAATAAATGTTATATCCTGTTATCATCCGATAACTCTGGGCGAGTAATGCGCTTATCGCACCAGGCGTTAATCTCAATGCTTGAGCCAGAGGTTAAGAAAAAGACTATCTGGAATAATTACTCTATATATCCATCTTTGCAGGATACCCATGAAGTTGTCAGAGATGATCCAGAAACGATTTGTATGCGTGCATTTCCTTTATTTGCAAAAGGATGGGAATATGCGCAGAAAAATAAGAAACATCAATTAATTCTCAATGCTCTTGGATTCAAAGGTTATATTCGTGATATATTTATATCAGCAATAATGCGAAAAACAGATTTTGTGCCCGAATGCAATAATCAGCCAACAGAACTTAATTCATCACTTTCCTCTTTGATGACCGATTCAGACCAATGGCAACAGTATACTCTGAAAGATAAACATTACGCTAGTCTATTAACGATGCTGGATCTCAACGAGGCCAGTGAAAGTGATAAGTCTAAAATATTTTTCTGCCTGTCTGCCGTATTTGCAAATATTTCTCACAGTAGTGTCTTTAACGGTATTCCTGATGCGTCAAAAACTTTAAAACGTTATGCATTTGCTTTATTGGCGAAAGCTTATTCTTTAGATGAAAGTATGATAAGCAGTCAAACTTTTAATACATACAAAACGGTATTGCTTGATTTCAATAATCTGTCTAATGAAGAGGCCAACCAGTTGCGTATAAGTTCGTTATATCGTGATATGGTCCGCTACGCACAATATCGTTTTTCTAAAGTTTTATCCGAGTGGACGCCAGACGCATGGCTGTAAAGATCGCAGCAGGATAATGGCATTGATGGCCCTGGCTCAGGCCAGGGCGGGCAATACCGGCACCTGCGAAGCGATGACGGCGGCAAGTGTAACCACGAAATGCGGTATCACTTGCTGGTTTCTGCCCTGAAGACTGGCGCTCACTGTGCCGTCGAACTTTCAATCAAATATATTGCGATAGGGCGTGTTTGCGAGCCGCTTTCCAGAAACAGAAAAACCATTACCCCTGAAAACCGAAAAATGCCACAATATTGGCTGTTTATACAGTATTTCAGGTTTTCTCATGGCATTAACCGCCGCGCTTAAAGCGCAAATTGCCGCCTGGTATAAGGCGCTTCAGGAACAGATCCCCGACTTTATTCCCCGTGCGCCGCAGCGGCAGATGATTGCGGACGTCGCCAAAACGCTGGCCGGAGAAGAAGGGCGGCATCTGGCGATTGAAGCACCCACCGGCGTTGGGAAAACGCTCTCCTATTTGATCCCCGGCATCGCCATTGCCCGCGAAGAGCAAAAAACGCTGGTGGTGAGTACCGCCAACGTGGCGTTGCAGGATCAGATCTACAGTAAAGATTTACCGCTGCTGAAAAAGATCATTCCCGATCTTAAATTCACTGCCGCTTTTGGGCGTGGGCGCTACGTTTGCCCGCGTAATCTGACGGCGCTTGCCAGCACTGAGCCCACGCAACAGGATCTGCTGGCGTTTCTTGACGACGAACTGACGCCGAACAATCAGGAAGAGCAAAAGCGTTGTGCAAAGTTGAAGGGCGATCTCGACACTTATAAATGGGATGGTCTGCGCGATCATACGGATATCGCCATTGATGATGATCTCTGGCGTCGGTTGAGTACCGACAAAGCCAGCTGCCTCAACCGCAACTGTTACTACTATCGTGAATGCCCGTTTTTTGTCGCTCGTCGGGAGATTCAGGAAGCGGAAGTGGTGGTGGCAAACCATGCGCTGGTGATGGCGGCGATGGAAAGCGAAGCCGTATTGCCTGACCCGAAAAATTTGCTGCTGGTGCTGGACGAAGGCCATCACCTGCCAGATGTGGCGCGGGATGCGCTGGAGATGAGTGCCGAAATCACCGCGCCCTGGTATCGACTACAGCTGGACTTGTTCACGAAACTGGTCGCTACCTGCATGGAGCAGTTTCGCCCGAAGACCATCCCGCCGCTGGCGATCCCTGAACGTTTGAATGCGCATTGTGAAGAGTTGTATGAGCTTATCGCCTCATTAAACAACATTCTCAACCTCTACATGCCTGCCGGGCAGGAGGCAGAGCACCGTTTTGCGATGGGCGAACTGCCTGATGAAGTGCTGGAGATCTGCCAGCGGCTGGCAAAACTCACCGAGATGCTGCGTGGTCTGGCGGAGTTATTTCTTAACGATTTAAGTGAGAAAACCGGCAGCCATGACATTGTACGTCTTCATCGGTTGATTTTGCAGATGAATCGCGCGTTGGGGATGTTCGAGGCGCAAAGCAAACTCTGGCGGCTGGCGTCTCTGGCGCAATCTTCCGGTGCGCCGGTGACCAAATGGGCGACGCGGGAAGAGCGCGAAGGGCAGCTGCATCTCTGGTTTCACTGTGTGGGTATTCGTGTCAGCGATCAGCTGGAAAGGCTGCTGTGGCGCAGTATTCCGCACATTATTGTCACTTCCGCGACCTTACGTTCGCTGAACAGTTTTTCGCGTTTGCAGGAGATGAGTGGTCTGAAAGAGAAAGCGGGCGACCGCTTTGTGGCGCTGGATTCGCCCTTTAACCACTGCGAACAGGGCAAAATTGTTATTCCCCGGATGCGCTTTGAGCCTTCCATCGACAACGAAGAGCAGCACATTGCTGAAATGGCGGCCTTTTTCCGTGAGCAGGTGGAGAGCAAAAAACATCTCGGTATGTTGGTACTGTTTGCCAGCGGACGGGCGATGCAGCGCTTTCTCGACTATGTGACGGATTTACGCCTGATGTTGCTGGTGCAGGGCGATCAGCCGCGTTATCGCTTAGTTGAACTGCACCGCAAACGCGTTGCCAACGGTGAGCGTAGTGTGCTGGTGGGCTTACAGTCCTTTGCCGAAGGGCTTGATTTGAAAGGTGATCTGCTCAGCCAGGTGCATATCCACAAAATCGCTTTTCCGCCCATCGACAGCCCGGTGGTGATCACCGAAGGGGAATGGCTGAAAAGCCTCAACCGCTATCCGTTTGAGGTGCAAAGCCTGCCGAGCGCCTCGTTTAACCTGATTCAGCAGGTTGGGCGACTGATTCGAAGCCACGGTTGCTGGGGCGAAGTGGTGATTTACGATAAACGCTTGCTCACCAAAAACTACGGCAAGCGGCTACTGGATGCATTACCGGTATTTCCGATAGAGCAACCGGAAGTCCCTGAAGGTATAGTTAAAAAGAAAGAAAAAACGAAATCCCCACGCCGTCGGCGGCGTTAATGATGTGAGTCAGGTAAGGAGTCGTAAATGGACTATCGCAAAATCATTAAAGAGATCGGGCGCGGGAAAAACCACGCGCGCGATTTAGATCGGGATACTGCGCGCGGTCTGTATGCCCATATGCTCAATGGTGAAGTCCCTGACCTTGAGTTGGGCGGCGTATTGATTGCGCTGCGTATCAAAGGGGAAGGGGAAGCAGAGATGCTCGGCTTTTACGAAGCCATGCAAAATCACACCATCAAGCTGACGCCGCCTGCAGGCAAGCCGATGCCGATTGTCATCCCCAGTTACAACGGCGCGCGTAAACAGGCCAACCTGACGCCGTTGTTGGCGATTCTCCTGCACAAACTCGGTTTTCCTGTGGTGGTTCACGGGGTTAGCGAAGATCCAACTCGCGTGCTGACAGAAACCATTTTCGAACTGATGGGTATTACGCCAACGTTGCACGGCGGGCAGGCGCAGGCGAAGCTCGACGAACATCAACCGGTGTTTATGCCAGTCGGTGCGTTTTGCCCACCGCTGGAAAAACAACTGGCGATGCGCTGGCGGATGGGCGTGCGTAACAGTGCACATACCCTGGCGAAACTGGCGACGCCATTTGCCGAAGGTGAGGCACTGCGTCTTTCCAGCGTTTCGCATCCGGAATACATCGGGCGAGTCGCGAAGTTCTTTAGCGATATCGGCGGGCGGGCGTTACTAATGCATGGTACTGAAGGCGAAGTGTATGCTAATCCGCAGCGCTGCCCGCAGATCAATCTCATTGACCGTGAAGGGATGCGGGTGCTGTATGAAAAACAGGACCCTGCTGGTAGCGAGTTACTGCCACAAGCAAAAGATCCGGAAACCACGTCGCAGTGGATTGAGCGTTGCCTGGCTGGCAGCGAACCGATTCCCGAATCGCTGAAAATCCAGATGGCTTGCTGCCTGGTGGCTACGGGTGAAGCGGCAACTATCAGCGATGGCCTGGCGCGCGTTAATCAGGCATTTTAATTTTTATCTCAGCCGGATGAGCCACGTCATCCGGCTTTTACCCCACCGCAATATGAAATTCCTGCATCTTTATTGACCTTCCCGCGCCCGGCGTGCAGCATAAAAAAACAACAAACACATAACATAAACAGGAGTTAACCATGGAAAGTGGTCATCGCTTTGATGCTCAGACGTTGCACAGTTTTATTCAGGCTGTATTTCGTCAGATGGGTAGCGAGGAACAAGAAGCGAAATTAGTTGCCGATCATTTAATCGCGGCAAACCTGGCAGGGCATGATTCACATGGTATTGGCATGATCCCAAGCTATGTGCGCTCCTGGAGTCAGGGGCACCTGCAAATTAACCATCATGCCAAAATCGTTAAAGAGGCGGGCGCGGTGGTTACGCTTGATGGCGATCGCGCATTTGGTCAGGTCGCGGCACACGAAGCGATGGCGCTGGGGATTGAGAAAGCGCATCAGCACGGTATTGCTGCCGTGGCGCTACATAACTCGCATCATATCGGCCGTATCGGTTACTGGGCAGAACAGTGCGCAGCGGCGGGGTTTGTCTCTATCCACTTTGTTAGCGTGGTCGGTATTCCAATGGTCGCGCCGTTCCACGGTCGCGACAGCCGCTTTGGCACCAATCCCTTCTGTGTGGTTTTCCCTCGTAAAGATAAGTTCCCGCTGTTGCTTGATTACGCCACCAGCGCCATTGCATTTGGCAAAACCCGCGTCGCCTGGCATAAAGGCGTCCCCGTGCCGCCAGGTTGCCTGATTGACGTTAACGGCGTGCCGACGACCAATCCGGCGGTAATGCAGGAGTCGCCGTTGGGTTCGCTGTTGACCTTTGCCGAACATAAAGGCTACGCCCTTGCAGCAATGTGTGAAATTCTTGGTGGGGCGCTTTCTGGCGGTAAAACGACGCATCAGGAAACGTTACAAACCAGTCCCGATGCCATTCTTAACTGCATGACCACTATCATCATCAACCCGGAACTGTTCGGCGCGCCGGATTGTAGCGCGCAGACCGAAGCCTTTGCCGAGTGGGTGAAAGCCTCGCCGCATGATGACGATAAGCCGATTTTGCTACCGGGCGAGTGGGAAGTTAACACGCGTCGCGAACGGCAGGAGCAGGGGATTCCATTGGATGCGGGAAGCTGGCAGGCCATTTGTGATGCGGCGCGGCAGATTGGTATGCCGGAAGAGACGTTGCAGGCTTTCTGTCAGCAGTTAGCCAGCTAAAAAAAAGCCCGTCCAGTGGCGGACGGGCAAACAAGGGTAACATAGGATCAATGAGGGTTAGAGCATATGCGTCTGTCGGCAAACAGACAGGGAAATACTTGTGCTGGACGTAGCGTAAACGCCTGATCCGGCTTACGAATTACTTATAAATTACCGCAGTACCGCTTAATTTATTGTTGTTGGTGGCAGAAGTGATGCTGTATCCACTCGCCCCAGCTGCCGCAGCTTTCTCAGCCAGTTTCGCTTCCAGGGCATCGAGGGTGGATGCACCATCGGCAGAAACCACGCCGATTTTATTCATGTTCTGTGCCTGGGATGCCGTTACCGGTTCCGCGGCAAACACACCAAATGACAGAGTTGAAAGAGCCATAGCAGCAACAACAGTATTGATAGTTTTCATAATTAATCTCTCGCAGGTGATTTTTGTATAAGTGACGTTGTTTCGTCGATGTGATGAGTATCACGTTTTTTTTCGAGAGATAAAATCGAAGAGAATTGACCACCTTGTTCAAATAAATTGATTGATATCTAACATACTGATAATCCATTTATTTGTTGAACTTATGGACTTGTTTTATGCAGCGTGGCAGTCACGACAGCGTTAAAGGCACGGAATGCCACGCAAAATACAAATTATACTCGCTATACATCCCGCCAGTTGTAGTTAACGTAACTGGCTGTCTTTCGAACCTCTGCGATTATATCCTGTATAAGCTGGTTTTTGTAAATCTTTCTCCTGCTGACAATGAATGCATAAGCGCACGCCAGGAATGGCTTCCCGACGGGCCTGTGGGATAGGTGCGCCGCACTCTTCACATTCATACAGGCTTTCACCACGCGGAATTTCACCCCGAGCGCGGGCAATCGCATCTTCAATTGTACTGTTGATCTGTTCGTTGACGGCGTCATCGTTAGCCCAACCGGATGCCATATCGTCCTCCCCATATCAATACTTGTACAGTTAAGTGTAGCTAATATAGGGACGAACTCGGGCAGTTCAAGCGTCAGATCTCCGACCATTCCCGCAGCAGATTATGATAAAGATTGAGCAGCGACAGGATCTCTTCACTTTCGCCGTAGCGGCTTTTCAGCGACTGAATATTGTTGTCCAGATCGAACAGCATGGCGCGCTTTTTATCATCGCGGATCATCGACTGGATCCACATAAATGATGCCACTCGTACGCCGCGGGTTACGGGCGTCACGCAATGCAGGCTGCTGGAGGGATACAACACCAGATCGCCTGCCGGAAGTTTTACCCGATGTTGCCCGAAGGTGTCATTAACGACCAGTTCGCCGCCGTCGTAGCTTTGTGGATCGCTTAAAAACAGCGTGGCAGAAAGGTCAGTGCGCATCCAGCCGTTTTGTGGGTGACTGCGTACTGCGCCATCCACATGAAAACCATAAGTTTCATTGTTCTGATAGCGATTAAACAGCGGCGTGGAAAGGGTATGCGGCAAGGCAGCGGCAAAGAACAATGCATGTTGGTTAACCGCGTTCAGCACCTCATTTTGCAGTGCGGCGTATAACGCGCTGCGGGTGTCTACCTGTTGATTGTTCTTAACTTGCGCACCTTGTGCGCCGGTGGTGACGCGTCCATCCACCCATTCGGCTTGTTCCAGTTGTTCGCGAAAACGGGCGACGTCCTTTGGCGATAGCACGCCGGGAATGTGGTACATCATACAAGTTCTCCAAAAAGTGGGGCCTGCGCCCCACATCTGAATCAGAAATGCATATTGGCCGTGAGCAAGAAGGTTCTTGGCTCGCCCGGGTGATAACGGTAGCCGCTCTTGTTGATTGAGGCGACGTAATCGGTATCAAACAGGTTGTAGACGTTTAGCTGGAAGTCGAGATTGCGATTAACCCGATACCCCAGTTTAGCGTCGGCGACCCAATAACCTTCGGTAAACGCTGGCGTTCCCACCGCGCCGTCAGAACCTTTATGCATACTGCCGATATAGCGTGCGCCCGCACCAACGGAAATATCATCGGTTGCCTGATACTGGCTCCATAAGGTAAAGGCGTGCTCCGGGGTATACGGCAGCGATGAGGAACCATCCTGGGCAACATCTTTGCCGTTTTTGATGGTTGCTTTTTGCTGGGTATAGCCGCCAATCACCTGCCACGCGGGAGTGATATTCCCGGCCACGGATATCTCATAGCCTTCGACGCGTTTCTTACCGTATTGCGAGTAAGTTCCGTCATCATTTTGCTCAACTTCATTTTCGATATCAGTACGGAACAGCGCGGCGGTGAGCAACAGGCGTTTATCCAGAACCTGCCATTTGGTGCCAATCTCGCTGGTGTTGGCTTTTTGCGGTTTAAAATCGGTGCGGTTGGCACTGTTACCGCTGCCAGACTGCGCAAGGGCGAAGTTGTTGCCGCCCGGAGGCTGCTGGGAAACGGCATAGTTAATATAGACATTGCCGTTTTCCGTCAGGTGATACAGCGCCCCGGCTTTCCAGTTCACCAGATTGCCCGACTTGGCGGTGTCGACGGTGGTGACCGGAGAACCTTTTGCCACGCCAGCAGGGCAGGTGATGGCACCGCGCCCGCTGCCGCCGCAGGCGGTGGCACTGTCATATTCAGTATGATAATTATCCAGACGGATCCCGCCGTTCAGCTCAAAATCACGGGTGATTTGCAGCGTATCGAAGGCGTAAATTGCGAAGGTATCCGTCTGACCATTGGCGTTTGCGCCGTTGCGCGTCAGGCCGCCGGGATGAATGCTGCTGTCAGGATGATAAATATTTACCGCAGGTAACGTCACCGGATTAACGCCGTAGTTAGTCTGCGTTTCACGGGTAAATTCCACGCCGGTACTGACATCATGACCGATAGAACCGGTATAGAACGTCGAGGTCAGGTTGGTCTGGTTGGTGAGAATTTTATTACTTACATCTTTAGTATTCGCCGTGCGTGACCAGGTCCAGCTATTCACATCGCTGGTGGGCTGGGTAATATTCGACGCCCCGCCCATAATCGCCGTCATCAGGTAATCCTGCTTCACGCGCGACCAACGAGTAGTATTGCGAATGGTGGTGTTATCGTTGATGTCGTGCTCAAAACGCATGGTAGCGGTGTCGGTGGTCGAATCGTCGTAATCGGAATCCGTGCCGTAAAAGTGATGAGTATCAACTTTTCCGGAATGATTCAGGGCCGCCGTTCCCGCAGATGGGGCAGAATAACCCGGTAAACCGATAGTCGGAATGCCACCGTCTGGCGTGTTGTGCTGGGTGACATGCAGATAATTAAGATACAAACGATTCGCTGTACCAAGGCCAAAAGCGACAGAAGGGGCGACGCCGTAACGCTCATTTTTGACTTTGTCGCGTCCGGCATCGTGCGTTTTTTCGCCCATTACATTCAGGCGCACCGCAGTGGTATCACCAATGACCTGATTGACGTCCAGCGTGCCGCGGCGGAACCAGGCGCTGCCAATACTGGCGGAGGCGTCAATGCCCGAATCATTGCGCGGCTGTTTGCTGATCATATTGATCGAGCCTGTCGGCGCGCTGCGCCCGTAGTCGGTGCCGGACGGCCCTTTAATTACTTCGACCTGCTCGGTATTGAAGGTGTCGCGCGAGACGCTGCCGATATCGCGAATGCCATCAATATAAATACTGTTAGAGGTATCGGCACCACGCATATAAATGGCGTCGCCAGTGGTGGAGTTACCGTTCTCACCCGCAAAAAACGCACCCACGCCGGGGACGTTTTTGAGCGCGTCGGTAAGGTTGGTTGCGCCCTGATCTTTAATCACTTGTTCAGAAATCACCGTCATCGTGCGGGTAGTATCCGCTACCGGACGCGAGAATTTCGGATCAGCAGATTGTTGTGGCGCATAAAGCGAAGGCGTTGATGCTTCGACAACCAGCGTGTCATCCGCGTTAGCTTGCCCTTCGGCGGCGAGTGCCTGTGCCACAGGCGTAATACCAATACAAAGACCGGCAAAGAACGTGAGCGAATGAAATTGTCTGGCAGGGAAATTGCGATTGTTTTCCATTTTGCAGGTGACTTTTTCTTATATGTTGAAATTTTCACTGCCACGAGAAAGCATCTCTGCGGATGCGATGCCACTGTTAATCCCGTGATAGCGTTCGTGCAAGTGATAATAATTTTGATAAGCATTATCACTTGGCGCGATTTTCTATCACCCATTGCGCGAAAAAGAAATACATTTATTTACATTGCGTTCATATTTGATGTTTTTTGATTACAAAACAGGCGAAAACTGCATCCAGAGGCGAATGCAGTTACGTTGGTGGGGTTATTTGTAGATGGTTGCAGTACCGAACATCTGGTCATTTCCGCCCGCGGAATTAATGACATAACCTTTCGCGCCTTGCTCGCGCGCTTTTTCTGCCAGTTTATCCTCCAGATCGCTTAGGTTTGATGCGCCAGTTGCCGAAACGGTACCGGCGGGCCGTAGCTGACCGCTGTCCAGGTTACTCATCGGTTGCGCGGCATAAGCCGTGAGAGAGATTCCGCTCAGGACGGTGGCAATCAGTAGTGTGAGGCACTTTTTCATAATGACATCCTCATAAATACAACGGGTAGTGCCTGATAAGTGTAGGTCGCCTGGACGAGGAAAATGACGCAAAAAATTGACAGAGATGTGCTTGTTTTTTGAACGATATATTTTTACAAAATAAGACAAATCAATAACATGCATGATGCTGATTTTTATGGTGAATTGCCATAAACCATAGTCATGTTAAGGTTTTTGGGAATGATAAACGCAGCCAGATATTTACCCTGTCGCGTTATGCGGGTATCTTACGCCGCTGCTTAAAGGAGAATGCTATGTCCGCCCAGAAACCGGGGTTGCATCCGCGCAACCGTCATCACAGCCGCTACGATCTCGCCACGCTTTGTCAGGTCAATCCTGAACTCAGGCAATTCCTCACGCTTACACCCGCCGGGGAGCAAAGCGTAGACTTTGCCAATCCGCTGGCGGTGAAGGCGCTCAATAAGGCGTTGCTGGCCCATTTTTACGCCGTAGCGAACTGGGATATCCCCGACGGTTTTCTCTGCCCGCCAGTACCGGGCCGGGCGGATTATATTCATCACCTTGCCGATTTACTGGCAGAAGCAAGCGGAACAATTCCAGCTAATGCCAGCATTCTGGATATCGGCGTTGGTGCGAACTGTATTTACCCGCTGATTGGCGTACATGAATATGGCTGGCGTTTTACTGGTAGTGAAACCAGCAGCCAGGCGTTAAGCAGTGCGCAGGCGATCATCAGTGCTAATCCGGGGCTTAGCCGCGCCATTCGTCTGCGTCGGCAAAAAGAGAGTGGGGCGATTTTTAACGGCATCATCCATAAAAACGAGCAATACGACGCGACCTTGTGTAACCCGCCATTCCACGATTCCGCCGCTGCGGCACGGGCAGGTAGTGAACGTAAACGCCGTAACTTGGGGCTGAACAAAGACGATGTACTGAACTTTGGTGGTCAGCAACAGGAGTTGTGGTGTGAAGGCGGTGAAGTCGCTTTTATCAAAAAGATGATTGAAGAGAGCAAAGGCTTCGCGAAGCAGGTGATGTGGTTTACCTCGCTGGTATCTCGTGGCGAAAACTTGCCGCCGTTGTATCGTGCTCTGACGGACGTGGGCGCGGTGAAAGTGGTCAAAAAAGAGATGGCCCAGGGGCAAAAGCAGAGCCGCTTTATTGCCTGGACCTTTATGAACGACGAGCAGCGCCGCCGTTTTGTCAATCGCCAGCGTTAAAGCGTTGGCTCCCCCGGCGGCAGCGGTTCAGCCGGGGCCGCGCCCGGAGCAGGCAGCACCTGATAAGTCTGCACTGGCGCGCGAACGCCCGCCAGGTCGAAATGTTTTTTCACCTGGCTGTCGAGGGCAAAGCGTACCGTCCACTGTTTGAGTGGCAGCGTGGTGAACGAAACACGCAGTGTAAACGCGGTATTGCTTAAGCCGACAATCCCGGCAAAATTCGGTTCACCAATAATCAGCCCGCGAATTTCTTCGTTTTCCATTAATTCCGCTACCGCATCTTTCAGTGCCTGATTGGCTTTATCAGCATCTTCATGGCGATCAACATCATAATTTGCCACTACCGAACCAATGCCGCGGACAAAGTTAGCAAAGGTGGTTATCGAAGACCACGGAATGATGTGATACGCCCCGGTATCCTGGCGTACGCCCACGGAGCGAATCGACATCCGTTCCACAGTGCCGGTCAACGGCCCGATAGTCACCAAATCTCCAGTGTTCATGCCGTTTTCAAACTGAATAAATACCCCGGTGATAATATCTTTCACCAGCGTTTGCGAACCAAAAGAGATAGCCAGACCTAATGCCCCGGCACCTGCCAGCAATGGCGCGATATTAACGCCGATTTCCGACAACACAATCATGATGGTGATGGTACTGATAATCACCGCCAGCGCGTTACGAAACAGCGTCAGCAGGGTACGCGTACGGGCGCTGGGTAGCGGGCGGCCATGAATATCCGAAGCCAGCCGGTTTTCGATCAAACTGGCGAGCACTGTCCAGCCAACCGCCGAGAAGAAAAGAATGAGTGCGATACGGATCAGGATATCTACGGTTTTCTGCCCCGCACCGTTTTGCAGCCAGTTCCAGAAATCGAACAATCCCCATGCGCTCAACAGCAGCATTACCGCCACGCAGACTGTCAGAATACGCGCCGTTTTCAGCGCCGCCGACAGCCAGCCATTCAACCGTTTTTGCAGCTCCGGATAGTTACGCTGAGTATGTGGCGAGAGGGTGATGGTTTTCGCCAGCCAGCGGGAAAACATACCGGAAACAAATGCTGCGATACCAATAATCGCCAGGCTGCGCACCGTTGCACCCATCATAAATTTCAGGCTGTTGCCCGGATCGAACAACGAAAAGAAAAACAGCACGATAAAATAGGCACTTGCCAGCCAGTGCCACACCAGCGCAAAGGCGCGGATAAACAGGCTGAAAAAGGCCAGCGAATGCTCCGCGAAGTTGAGCAAATGCTGGGTAATCTCTTTTTTATTACGAAAGATCAGGTACAACGCCCAGACGGTCATGCACAGCATAATGATGACGTTCGCCAGCGCACCTATCTGTACATTCACCTGATTAGAGATAATCGGCACGGCGACAATCAGGCCATAGCCAATCAGGCTGCTTAACCAGCTCAGGCGACGGCTCCAGTAACGGGCGGTCTCGTCATGAATCGTGAACGGGCGCAGTTCCGCCACGTTTGGGCAAAAAATC
This sequence comes from Escherichia sp. WS3227_2, assembly GCF_046486495.1. Lineage (NCBI taxonomy): Bacteria > Pseudomonadati > Pseudomonadota > Gammaproteobacteria > Enterobacterales > Enterobacteriaceae > Escherichia > Escherichia sp. WS3227_2. The sequence continues at coordinate 150,092 of NZ_JBJQLG010000008.1, read as the reverse complement.
AGGCGTAGTACAGCTTTGAAAAATTCAATCAGGGCAAAGGCGTTGAGAAACAAACTTTGTTGGAAAGCGATGGTGCGACTGCCCGCATTCAGGTTGTCGCTTAAAACCTGACCGACAAATAATGTCAGTGCCAGTAACAGCAGGTCGATAATAAACGCCCCGATAATCATCGCCGGAAGCTGCAACCAGTTACTGCGCTCACGATTTTTTTGCCGCGCCCACTGGCCCATTTTGCGATACAGCGGAAGTGCGCACAGGCGAATCAGCCAGTAAAAACCAAACACTAATACCGCTAATATTGAAAAATGGGTCAACGCATTGCTGAAGGTTTGTGGATTAAACGGCTTATGCGGGGAGCCGGTGATATTGCGATAAAGTTGTCCGAAGCGGGCGGAAAGGGCTTCACCATAATGGCGGCTGACTTCGGTGACTTTTTGCAGCACGGTTTGCTCTTCAACCAGCGTCGGCGGCCCGATCTTCGGTACGGGTTCCGCAGGGGGCGTCGCGGCGACGGTGCGCAACTGGTCGATCAACTCTTTACGCGAGGTGTCATTATCCAGCACATCCGCCAGTGCGCCATAGGCCGCTTTTTTTTGTTCGATATCCGGTTCCGGGGCCGGTTCAGTCGTTGAGTCCGTTGTCGTTGTGGTTGTAACGCCGGGTATGGATACCGCGTGGGCAGGTGCGCCCAGCAGGCAGAAGAGGATGAACAGGATCCACCGCATGACTCCTCCAGTGAGAAAACAGAGCAAAAAGATAAGTATAGATGCTGGGGGAGGGGCGATTTTAAATGAGAGGAATCTGGTGTGCCTCCCTTTCGGGGGAAAGGGAGGCTGAGAAGTTAAGAGACGTGCTGCAAAAATTCCTGCAAGCGCTGGCTCGGTGGGTTCTTGATCAACACCTGCGGATCGCCATCTTCCGCAATCCGGCCTTTGTCGATAAAGATCAGGCGCGAAGCTACTTTCTCGGCAAAACCGATTTCGTGTGTCACGATCACCATCGTCATCCCTTCTTCAGCCAGATCCTGCATAACCTTCAGCACTTCATGGCGCAGTTCCGGGTCAAGAGCGGAAGTCGGTTCATCAAACAGCATCATTTTCGGCTTCACCGCCAGCGCGCGTGCGATCGCCACACGCTGCTGTTGACCACCAGAAAGTTCGGAAGGGTAGTGATGTGCACGTTCTGCCAGACCGACTTTCGCCAGCAGCTCACGCGCCAGTTTTTCCGCCTCTTCTTTGTTCGCGCCACGCACGCGTAGCGGACCAAACATGACGTTTTCCAGCGCCGTCAGATGCGGGAAGAGGTAAAACTGCTGGAACACCATACCTGCTTCCTGGCGAATCAGGCGCTCGTCAACTTTCGGATCGTTAACCTTCAGGCCATCGACAATCAGATCGCCGGAGGTGATTTCTTCCAGTTTGTTGATGCAGCGCAGCAGGGTCGATTTACCAGAACCGGACGGCCCGATAATCACCACGACTTCGCCCTGAGCAATGTTCAAATCGATATTGTGCAGCACCTGGGTTGGACCAAAATGCTTGGAGACGTTTTTAAATTCAATCACAGGATTTTCATCCTTCTTTCCAGACGACGCAGAATAAAGCTCAGCACCAGGGTAATAATCAGATAGAACACCGCCACGGCGCTCCAGATTTCAAGGGCGCGGAAGTTACCGGCAATAATTTCTTGCCCCTGACGGGTCAGTTCCGCCACGCCGATAACAATAAACAGCGAGGTGTCTTTAATGCTGATGATCCACTGGTTACCCAGCGGCGGCAGCATACGACGCAATGCCAGCGGTAAAATGACGTAGCGAATGGTTTCCCAACGTGAAAGACCGAGCGCCAGTCCTGCTTCACGAAAACCTTTGTGAATAGACAGCACCGCACCACGCGTGATTTCTGCAATGTACGCGCCGGAGTTGATCATGATGGTGACCACCGCCGCAGTAAACGGGTCGATGCGTAAGTCGTTAAACGCCATCGGCAGGGCAAAGTAGATAAACATCACCTGGACGACGATAGGTGTGCCGCGGATCACTTCAATAAAGACCAGCGCGACGTGGTTGGCTATCCAACCACCGAAGGTGCGTGCAAAACCTGCCAGCAATCCGATCACCAGGCCGCCAGCCAGACCGAGGACCGAAATCCACAGGGTCATTTTGGCACCTTCAATCAGAAGCGGAATGGCAGGCCAGATGGCACTCCAGTCAAACTGCATATGTTGTTCCTGTTACCGTGGTGTAAATAATCAAATTCAGGGTAATTAATGGCCCCGGAGCGGGTTTGCGCCCCTCACCCTAATCCTCTCCCCAGAGGGGAGAGGGAACTGCCAGTGCGCTTTACAGGTGTAGCGTTATTATTTCGGTTCAGTACCGAACCATTTTTTGTAGATTTCGTTGTAAGTTCCGTTCTCGCGCAGGGTTTTCAACGCGCCGTTGACTTTGTCACGCAGCTCGTCGCTACCTTTCGGGAACGCAATACCGTATTGCTGTGCTTCCAGAGAGTCACCTACCGCTTTGAACTGACCGTTACCGGCGGTTTTGATGAAGTACAAAATGTTTGGCGTATCGTGCAGAACGGCATCTGCGCGGTTGGTGCCCAGTTCCATATAGGCGTTATCAATGTTCGGGAACTGACGCAGATCTTTAGTTTTGATGTTTGCTTTCGCGTAATCAACGGAGCCAGTGCCGCTCTTCACTGCAACCACTTTCCCGTCGAGATCTTTCACGCTTTTCACATCGTTATTGTTAGCTTTCACCATCACTAACAGGCCGCTTTTGTAGTAGCCGTCAGAGAAATCGATCGCTTTTTTACGCTCGTCGGTAATGGTGATGCCCGCCAGCGCCAGATCGACGTTTTTGGTTTGCAGTGCCGGAATGATCCCACTGAAATCCATCGGCTTCAGTTCGTAATCCAGCTTCAGCTCTTTAGCGATGGCAGCCCACAGATCAACGTCAAAGCCCACGTATTTATCGCCCTGTTTAAATTCAAACGGAACGAAGGCGGTATCCGTCGCGACAACTAATTTTTTATCCGCGGCATGAGAAGAAACCGCAAAAGCCAGGGTCAGTGCAGCCAGTGAAACTTTTAATACAGACTTCATAGCATTTCCTTTTTTCTATCCACGGGACGATCCCCTGCGTGACATTCACATATATGAAAAAATCGTGCCAGTTTTGCAACTCATTGATTTATCGAGATGCGGTAAAAACGTGATGCACGATTTATAGGGCAATACCCTGAAGATGCACCATTCTGGGGCACCAAACTGGTGCGCTAAAATTGTGCACTCAACACAGTGATTATTTAGCGTAAAACCTGATGAAAAAACAATCTTTATGTAACGATTGTGTGATGATGTGGATACAAAAAATTTACTTAACCAGCTGGGGATAGCAGATGGATGCACTAAATAAGTGCGTTGAGGCTGGCTACAAAACAAAACGGCCTCCTGTCAGGAAGCCGCTTTTATCGGGTACTAAAGTTCTGCACCATCAGCGATGGATTTATTCGATGTTAGACTCGATAAACCACAGGAATTTATCCAGGTCGCGAGACGCGGCGGTCAGGATATCTGCGGTGTCGTCATCTTTCGCTTCGCCAATCGCTTTGCGTACGTCATTAGCGACGATTGCGTAACGGTCAGCCAGCTCTTTCAGGTGATCCTGAACGTTGTGGATGTCCAGCGGGTAACTTTTCAGCGGAGTTTTGCTGTTGATAACTTGAGTGGTCCCCAGAGCTACACCGCCCAGCTGCACTGCACGTTCTGCCATGGTATCCAGATGATCGATCAGTGCGGTGCGGAAGCCATCCAGCATTTCATGTACGGCAATGAAGTTAGCGCCGCGCATGTTCCAGTGCGCTTGTTTGGTAATCAAAGAAAGATCAATAAACTGGATAACCTGGCGATTCAGCAACTCTACTGTTGCTTTTTTCTCGCTGTCGGAGACATCGTTGCGGGTATAAAGCAGATTGGTCGCTTTTGATTTAACTAATTTAGCGGTACTCATAATTTCATATCCTCTTGATGTTATGTCCCAGTAATTAACGAGACTAAGTATAGCACCGGCTATGTGTTCCGCTATTCTGGCTGTTCCTATCACACTAATAGTGGTAACAAGCGTGAAAAACAAAACTAATAAAAATTCAATGGGTTAGTTATATTGATAAGAACAATTCTTATTTATTGGCTCGCCAGGAATTTTCGGAATAAATATGCTTTTGCATAATTCGATATATAAAGACGGTGTAGAGGAAAAGTAGCGAGAAATTCTGCATGGTTATGCATAACCATGCAGAAATGTAAATTTAATTAATGTCTAATTCTTTTATTTTGCTCTCTTTGCGTACTGTCAGCGTAGACCCCATTGAAGCGGCGATGATAGCGCCGAGCGCCAGCAGCTGTATGGGTGTCAGTGTTTCTCCGAGGAAAATCATCCCGGAAACGGCAGCCAGCGCCGGTTCCATGCTCATCAGCGTACCAAATGTCCGTGTTGGCAAACGGGTGAGGGCAATCATTTCCAGCGAATAAGGCAGAGCGGTCGAGAGAATAGCGACCGCCAGACCCAATGGAATAACCGACCAGTGCCAGAGTGCTTCACCAGCCTGAAGCGCTCCAATTGGCACGAAAATTAACGCTGCAATCAACGAACCAATTGCCACCGTCGCAGGGCCATGTTCCGCTCCTGCGCGTTGCCCACTTAAAATGTAAATAGCCCAACAAGCCCCGGCCCCCAGAGCCAGCGCACAGCCGGTTAAATCGACATGGGAAACGTCTTGCCCCAGCGGTAGCAGGAACCACAGACCAAGAACCGCCAGAACAACCCAGACGAAATCTACCGGGCGACGAGAAGAGAACAGCGCCACCGCCAGTGGTCCGGTGAACTCCAGCGCCACCGCAATACCCAGCGGTACCGTCTGAATAGAAAGATAAAAAAGATAATTCATCCCCCCCAGCGAAACGCCGTAAAACAACAGCGGTAACCGCTGCTCTTTGGCAAAGCGCAGTCGCCATGGCTTAAAGAACGCGATGAGGATCAGCGTTCCTAATGCCAGACGCAGCGCAGTGACACCCGGTGCGCCCACCAGAGGAAAAAGTGACTTAGCTAACGAGGCTCCACCCTGAATAGACGCCATGGCAACGAGCAATATGACTATTGGTAACCAGACCGGCATTTTACGTAATGAACCAGGCATCCTTTCTCCCACAAATATCTAAACCTAAGTAAAGCGTGGAGTGTACTGGATATACCCAATGCTGGTTGAGCATTTGTTGAAAAAATTTTCCCCCGTTTTGACTAAAATGCGCCAGGATTGATGGAATCATTAGTCTGGTGATTAGGAATAATCTGGATGAATGACAGGGAAAACATGCGTAATACTTACGCAGTTCTCTGAAAAAGTGATTTAAATTTAGATGGATAGCGGTGTATGGAAACGTTCTGTTACATGAAATGGCCCGTTAGACATCACAAATCGCGAAGAGTTTCCCATTAATTTTTGATATATTTAAAACTTAGGACTTATTTGAATCACATTTGAGGTGGTTATGAAAAAAATTGCATGTCTTTCAGCACTGGCCGCAGTTCTGGCTTTCACCGCAGGTACTTCCGTAGCTGCGACTTCTACCGTAACTGGCGGTTACGCACAGAGCGACGCTCAGGGCCAAATGAACAAAATGGGCGGTTTCAACCTGAAATACCGCTATGAAGAAGACAACAGCCCGCTGGGTGTGATCGGTTCTTTCACTTACACCGAGAAAAGCCGTACTGCAAGCTCTGGTGACTACAACAAAAACCAGTACTACGGCATCACTGCTGGTCCGGCTTACCGCATTAACGACTGGGCAAGCATCTACGGTGTAGTGGGTGTGGGTTATGGTAAATTCCAGACCACTGAATACCCGACCTACAAACACGACACCAGCGACTACGGTTTCTCCTACGGTGCTGGTCTGCAGTTCAACCCGATGGAAAACGTTGCTCTGGACTTCTCTTACGAGCAGAGCCGTATTCGTAGCGTTGACGTAGGCACCTGGATTGCCGGTGTTGGTTACCGCTTCTAATCACTTCGGTGATATAAAAAATCCGCCTCTCGGGGCGGATTTTTTGTTTTAAGGTTTCGGGTCGAAAATATCGGTTCCGAGATGGTTGTAATCCACCTTCTGTAACTGGAAGTTGGTGATGTATATCGGCCCGGCTTTCTTCTCAGATATAAACGGGTATTTGATGTTAATTTCCTTCGCTTTAATTCCCGTCCACTGGGAGAAAAAACCTAAGAAGTCATTGGCTGAGCGGCGGGCTTTAATCACCCGATGCGCTTTATCGTCGCTGGAAATGACCATAAAAGGCACCTGGAAATTTTGCTGATACTTATCATCATGGGCAAGGTATTGCACGTCTTTGCCGCGCTCTTTAAAAGCCAGACCGTGGTCAGAAAAGTAAACCAGCGAGAAGCTGCTGCCGCTGTTGCGTAACTGATCGTACAGCTTGCGCAGTAAATCGTCCGTTTGCGTCATGGTATAGAGATAGCACGACGTTTCTTTCGATTGCACAAAGGTTTCGTATTTGCCTTGTGTCCGGTCGCAGGCCTGCGGATGTGAGCCCATCAGATGTAAAACAATCAGCTGCGGTTGCGAGTGCTCTTGCGCCAGCACTTGAGCGGTCATATCCAGTAACGCTTCGTCTTTCGTGTTTTTATCTGCTTCAAAATTACCTTCTTTCAGGAAATACACTTCATCGGCACGTTTGGCGATGCTGGCGATGGCGGTATCGTATTCGCCGATTTGGCCCTGGTTGGAAAACCACCAGGTCTGGAAGCCCGCGCGATTTGCCAGGGTGACAAAGTTATCCTGAAACTGTGGTTTGCCATCGACAACGCGATTGAGCGTTAAGCCAAGCGATTTCTGCGTGGAGCCACTGGCGGCAATGTAGTCAGCAAATATCAAACCGTTAACGCTGCTGGCAAACGGGGTATTGTCCCAGTGACCGCCAAAGGCACCGAGGGCATCGCGACGCGCGCTTTCACCGATCACCACCACATAGGTCTGATACTTCGGCTTAACGGCAGTGACCGTCCAGGTATCTTTCATTCCGGAAAGTTTTGCCATCCGTTCTTGCTCTTCAATCACCTCGTTATTATTGACGATGACATCCTTAGCAAAACGAAATACCGGATAGCCAGTATCTTTCAGTTTAAATACGCCGCCCCAGGCCAGGTTTTGCACGGGAGCAACAAAAAATGCCGCCACACTGAATACCAGACACAGGCTGTCGAAGGTATTCCAGCGCGCTTTTTCATTCTCTTTTTTTCGCCTGATTGCTATTACGCCGAGCGCAAAAATAAATAAGCCGACCAGGTAGCTGTACCACGGAAAAATCGTCAGGATTTCGGTCGACTCTTCCATATTGGTGGAGTGCAATGCCAGCAATGTATTGAAATTAGGCGCGCCGTAGGCCTGAGCAAAAGGGAAATAACAAGCCGCCACCAGCGAACTGACACCGACCAGAACTTTTTGTACGCGAGGCAATGTTCGCCATAGCAAAAGCAAAATAGCCGTAAACGCAGCGGTGTAGAGCAAACTGAAGGGATAACCTAAGCCGAGGTTAATTAATAGCGACTGTAAAAAGTAGAACGCAGTCCACGGGCTAAATACCCGGCTACGGGTAACAAGCGATTCTTTGAGGGTTAAATTCATATGCCACTATCGTAACAAACGCCATGTGCTTACCCTGGCGTCAAGGGTCAATACCTGCAAGAGTGCGTGAAGAGGGGAAAGGGGTCCGCATCCGCGAGCCGCAATATACGCAGGGCTGCAAGAAGATAGAGCGAGCCGCCGTTCAGGTCAACTACTGACGAACAAATCTTTTGCGAAGGGGATTGCAAATCCGACAAAAAGTGGGGTTTTTCAGACCAAAACGCGTTGTGCCTGCATAAAAGCAGGAGTGAAGCGGCGTACCGCGACGCCGCTATTTATCGGAAGGTTTATCTTGCTGCGGTTTGTTGTTGACCATATCGCACAACATAGAGAGCAGCATTAACCGTACTTTAAAGGGAGAATGACTAAACACGCGCATACACCTCTTGAACTCATTCATAAGACCTCCTGACTTGCTAATCCCGTCGATCCTTGAGGGATGATTGCATTACATACAGATATAGCACAGGCTATATTATATAGCTATTGCTAAAACGTTAATTTTTTGTACCTTCGCAACTCTGGTTTACAATGTGCGCACGAAATGAGAACGCTATGTATGCGTCACCATAATGAGGAAGCACAATGAGTCGTCGCGCAGGTACGCCAACAGCAAAAAAAGTGACGCAGTTAGTGAACGTGGAAGAGCACGTTGAAGGGTTCCGCCAGGTCAGAGAGGCGCATCGGCGCGAGCTTATTGATGATTACGTTGAGCTGATTTCTGACTTGATCAGGGAAGTGGGGGAAGCTCGTCAGGTGGACATGGCTGCTCGTCTGGGGGTTTCGCAACCGACGGTGGCGAAAATGCTTAAGCGGCTGGCAACCATGGGGCTGATTGAAATGATCCCCTGGCGTGGCGTGTTTTTAACGGCAGAAGGAGAGAAACTGGCGCAGGAAAGCCGCGAGCGACATCAGATAGTCGAAAATTTCTTGTTGGTGTTGGGCGTCAGTCCGGAAATCGCCCGTCGCGACGCGGAAGGCATGGAGCACCATGTTAGTGAAGAGACGCTGGATGCCTTTCGTTTGTTTACCCAGAAACACGGTGCCAAATGAGCCTGCCTTTTTTACGCACGCTGCAAGGCGATCGTTTTTTTCAGTTATTAATTCTTGTTGGCATCGGATTAAGTTTTTTCGTTCCCTTTGCACCGAAATCCTGGCCTGCTGCTATCGACTGGCACACCATCATCACCTTAAGCGGTCTGATGCTGCTGACTAAAGGTGTGGAGCTAAGCGGTTATTTTGATGTGCTGGGGCGCAAAATGGTGCGCCGCTTTGCTACGGAGCGTCGGCTGGCGATGTTTATGGTGCTGGCGGCGGCGCTGCTTTCTACCTTTCTGACCAACGATGTCGCGCTGTTTATAGTTGTTCCGCTGACTATCACGCTAAAAAGACTGTGTGAGATCCCGGTTAATCGGCTGATTATTTTTGAGGCGCTGGCAGTCAACGCTGGTTCGCTACTGACGCCAATTGGCAACCCGCAAAATATTCTTATCTGGGGACGTTCTGGTCTTTCGTTTGCCGGATTTATTGCCCAAATGGCACCGCTGGCTGGCGCAATGATGCTGACACTCCTGCTGTTGTGCTGGTGTTGTTTCCCTGGAAAGGCGCTGCAATACCATACGGGGGCGCAAACGCCGGAGTGGAAACCGCGGCTGGTGTGGAGTTGTCTGGGGCTGTATATCGTCTTTCTGATGGCGCTGGAGTTAAAACAAGAACTGTGGGGACTGGTGATTGTGGCGGCGGGCTTTGCGCTGCTGGCACGTCGCGTGGTGCTCAGTGTGGACTGGACGCTGCTGCTGGTGTTTATGGCGATGTTTATCGACGTCCATTTACTAACCCAACTGCCAGCTTTGCAGGGGGTGTTAAGTAACGTGAGTCATTTATCCGAACCCGGATTATGGTTAACGGCGATTGGTTTATCGCAGGTGATCAGTAACGTGCCGAGTACCATTTTGCTGCTCAATTATGTGCCACCGTCTTTATTACTGGCATGGGCGGTAAACGTGGGTGGCTTTGGTTTATTACCCGGATCGCTGGCAAATTTGATTGCGTTACGGATGGCGAACGATCGCCGTATCTGGTGGCGTTTCCATCTCTATTCAATACCGATGCTGTTGTGGGCGGCGCTGGTGGGATATGTTTTGTTGGTTATACTCCCAGCCAACTAGGGTCTGGCCAAATAAAAAAGGCGGATTATGAATCCGCCTCTGTTTTACGTTTTCACGATTAATTCAGACGAACCGGCATCCCGGAACGATTTTTGATCGCTTCATCCAGAACAACCTGGTCAACATCAGGCTGACCGGTCACTGTCTGCACGCTCTTCGTCAGGGTAATTGGCACAATTTCCTGACCTTCAAACTGGGCTTCGGTGGTAGACAGCGGATTATGGACTTCAATATAACGGCTGCCGTCTGGCTCGGTGGTCGCTTTTACCGGCTCATCAATAAACTGTACGCGGGTACCGACCGGTACTTTCTCGAACAGGAATTTGATGTCTTCGTTACGCAGACGCACACAACCATGACTTACACGCAGGCCGATACCGAAGTTGGCGTTGGTGCCATGGATAGCATACAGGCGACCGATGTAGAGTGCATACAGACCCATCGGGTTATCCGGACCTGCCGGAACGACAGCCGGAAGCGGTTCGCCCGCAGCGCGGTACTCTGCGTGCATTTTGGCGGTCGGCGTCCAGGTCGGGCCTGCTTTCTTACGCTCAACTTTGGTGGTCCAGTTGATAGGCGTATCTTTGCCTAACTGACCAATGCCGATCGGCAGCACGATAACGGTGTTGGTCCCTTTCGGATAGTAATACAGACGCATCTCTGCACTGTTAATGACGATGCCTTCATGAACGGTATCCGGCAGGATCAGCTGCTGCGGAATGTTCAGTACAGTACCGCCTTTCGGCAGGAAGGTATCCACACCCGGGTTCGCTTCCATCATATTGGAAAGCCCCATCTGGTACTCCGCGGCAAAATACTCCAGCGGCTGAGTGTTACCTTCAGGAATGGTGATCACCTGATTCTGACCAACCAGGCGACTCCCGTCGGTTGGCAGAGGATAAGTTACCGCAGAGGCGGTACTGCAAAAGCCGACAACAGCGAAGGCCGCTGCGAATAATGTTTTCAATTTCATATTCATGTTAAGCGAGATTTTGTGCCTGGCAGGCCATTGGGTTGAGAATATTAGAGTATTGGAAGCGCATTATAAGTTCATTCCTGCTCACAGTGAAATCAGATGTGTACGAAATCACATTTTTTGCCTTTGGCTTGAGTGTAGACCTTAAGCGAGGAGCAGGATCTTCTTTCAGACTTATGGCATAATGTGCGGTTTGTCATATCTCTTTTCAGGATACGCCTGTGTTAGTTTCCAGTAACGTCACCATGCAGTTCGGCAGTAAGCCGTTGTTTGAAAACATTTCCGTCAAATTTGGCGGCGGCAACCGTTACGGCCTGATTGGCGCGAACGGTAGTGGTAAATCCACCTTTATGAAGATCCTCGGCGGCGACTTAGAGCCGACGTTGGGTAACGTTTCCCTCGATCCCAACGAGCGCATTGGTAAGCTGCGTCAGGATCAGTTTGCCTTTGAAGAGTTCACTGTGTTGGATACGGTGATCATGGGGCATAAAGAGTTGTGGGAAGTGAAACAGGAGCGTGACCGCATCTATGCTTTGCCGGAAATGAGTGAAGAAGACGGCTATAAAGTGGCCGATCTGGAAGTGAAATACGGCGAAATGGACGGTTACTCTGCGGAAGCTCGCGCCGGTGAACTGTTGCTTGGCGTGGGAATTCCAGTGGAACAGCACTACGGCCCGATGAGTGAAGTTGCTCCTGGCTGGAAGCTGCGTGTGCTGCTGGCGCAGGCGCTGTTTGCTGATCCAGACATTCTCCTGCTCGACGAACCGACCAACAACCTCGACATCGACACCATTCGTTGGCTGGAACAGGTGCTGAACGAGCGTGACAGCACCATGATCATCATCTCGCACGACCGTCACTTCCTTAACATGGTTTGTACCCACATGGCGGATCTGGATTACGGCGAGCTGCGCGTTTATCCAGGTAACTACGATGAGTACATGACGGCGGCGACCCAGGCGCGTGAGCGTCTGCTGGCTGATAACGCCAAGAAGAAAGCGCAGATTGCTGAGCTGCAATCTTTCGTTAGCCGCTTTAGCGCCAACGCCTCGAAATCTCGCCAGGCAACTTCGCGCGCGCGCCAGATTGATAAAATCAAACTGGAAGAGGTGAAAGCCTCCAGCCGTCAGAACCCGTTCATCCGTTTTGAACAGGATAAGAAACTGTTCCGTAACGCGCTGGAAGTGGAAGGTCTGACCAAAGGGTTTGATAACGGTCCACTGTTTAAAAATCTCAACCTGCTGCTGGAGGTCGGTGAAAAACTTGCGGTACTGGGTACCAACGGCGTCGGTAAATCAACGCTGCTGAAAACGCTGGTGGGCGATCTGCAACCGGACAGCGGCACCGTAAAATGGTCTGAAAACGCGCGCATTGGTTACTATGCTCAGGACCACGAATATGAGTTTGAAAATGATCTGACCGTGTTCGAATGGATGAGCCAGTGGAAGCAGGAAGGCGATGACGAGCAGGCGGTACGCAGCATTCTCGGTCGTTTGCTGTTCAGCCAGGACGACATCAAAAAGCCAGCTAAAGTGCTTTCCGGTGGAGAAAAAGGGCGGATGCTTTTTGGTAAGTTAATGATGCAGAAGCCGAACATTCTGATCATGGACGAACCGACCAACCACCTGGATATGGAATCTATTGAGTCGCTGAACATGGCGCTGGAACTGTATCAGGGCACGCTGATCTTTGTTTCACACGACCGTGAGTTCGTAAGCTCCCTGGCGACCCGCATTCTGGAAATCACCCCGGAACGCGTGATCGACTTTAGCGGTAATTACGAAGATTACCTGCGTAGTAAAGGGATCGAGTAAGTTATTATCAGTAGCCCTGATATGGTCAGGGCTACTGAAACTGATGACAAATGCAAAATTGCCTGATGCGCTACGCTTATCAGGCCTGGCAGTACCTGTAATATATTGAATCTGCTGGACTTTGTAGGCCAGATAAGGCGTTAACGCCGCATCAGGCATTAAGAAAGCGCACTTGTCAGCAATCTGAGTAACGTCGAATCGATTTTCTTAATCCCACATCAATTCACTTCCATTAACTCTCAAACATCCATGCCCAACGCTCGCTTACCGTGAATGTTCAGATCCTCCAGCGTAAAGCGGCCTTCCCAGTTTGCTTCATAATCTTCCCGCGGGAAGTCGCCAGGTGATGCGCCTTTTTCCAGCGCCATTTTGACTTTGTGTGCATAAGCCCGATTTTTCTCGCACATTGGCGCAGCAGGGATATACATCACGTTGCCCCAACCCTGTTGATTGTCTACTGGCGCGACGGAGTGAATCACATCGCAGTGCCACCAGACGGAATCCCCTGCTGTTATCGCGGGAATGGAAGTCAGCGCTTTAAGCAGTAGTGGATGCCATTTCTCTGAAATGGGCAGAACTTTGCCAGGTGCAACCCCGCACAGTTCATCGTCCGGTACGTCATCCAGCAGCGGGCGCAATAAAACATACGCCATCGCTTCCGGGATAGGCACCACATGTAACAATCCCTGACCCGATAACATATCAGAGAGCGCCGTCCAGCCCTGAAACGTGCGGAACACCGAACATTTTGTAGTGTTATCTACCGTGTACTCTTCGACATCGGTCCGGTGTGCAGCATCCCAGGGATCGTAATCATCGAAATTACCATTAAACACATTGGCAAAAACGCGCTGATAAGCGGGTAATAACCACCGTTCCAGCGCACCAGAATCGGTATGCGCGCCCAGGCCTTTAGATGTAGTACCTGGAGGGCGGCGGCGGATCCTGTCTGGATAAATCACACTGATATCAGGATTAAACCACTGTTTGCCGTTGCTTTCAGATGTCCACAGTCGGTTTAGAAAAGATTGCACAGCAGCCATGTTTTCGCTCTGCCGCGCCTGCATCTGTGCTTGCGACCAGTAAATGGGATAGATTTCGGGACGAGAAGCCTCCAGCGAGCCGAAAAAACTGTCGCCAGGGCCTTTATAAACATCATCAAAATGATTGATATCAAGATAATCGAGCATGGCACGATCCCACGCCATCGCCTGCTCGCGAGGGAAATGGCCTTTTATGACTGCACAGCCGCGACGTTTAATTTCATTGCGAGTGGCATCGCTTACTGTACCTGCGGCAATATCACTATAAGAAACTTCCGGCCAAACCGGCAGCCCTTGCGCTTTTAGGGCATCGATTTCAGCAACACGCGTTTCGATTTTTGCAGAGAGTGTATCGAAAACCTGTTGCACATCACTGAGCTGTTCCCGCAGCGCAGCTTTCATCTCTCGGATAGCTGCTTTCGCATCTGTGGGCAGCGTCTCACAGGAAAAAGTCATATCAACCTCGCTTCTTTCATTCGAAAGTAAAATGATTACGATTGATACATTAAGTTAAAAATAAGTTAACGCAAGATAAAAATCTTGAGTCAGTGCACAAAGCGAGCAAAAAGGAGAGAGGCCGAAGTGGTCACTTCGGCCAGGGGGAAGATCAACTATTGAAAGGAGCGATATTATCCAACACCGCCTGAATCACATTCAGCGCGCCTTCATGATTATTATCATCGGTAGCGTAACGGGCGATTTGTTTAATGTTTTCCGCAGCATTGCCCATCGCAAAGGAATAACGCGCCATTTTCAGCATCTCCGCATCGTTACCGCTGTCGCCAATCGCTACCACATTTTGCGGTGACAGATCCCAGCGTTTCAGTAACCGCGAAATACCATTCGCTTTATGCAGGCCAGGAATAATCAGGTCGATAAAGCCAAAACCACTGGTAACCGGCTTCATAATGCCGTCGAGCGCTACGTGCAGTTTGTCGATCACTAACGGGATTTGTTCATCCGGCAGGTTGAGCGAAAACTTGAACAGTACGTCGTCAATCTCCTGATAATCTTTTACAGGTTTCAGGCGATGGTAGTGTTTTGCCATCAGTGCGACGAATGCTTCGGGGGCGTTTTCGCTGACATATGCACTTTGCAGACCGCAGGCGACAAAATTGAGTTGCTTATCTTTTAGCAACTCGCCAATAACAATCCGCGATTCATGTCGGGTCAGTTCGCCGTGGAACAGTTGCTTGCCATGTTCGTAAACCAGTGCGCCGTTTTCCGCGACAAAAGAGATCTCATCCTTTAGCTCAGGAAAGAACGAAATAAGCTGGTAATACTGATTACCGCTGGCGACAACGAACTTAATGCCGCGCTTTTTCAGTTCCTGATATTGCGCCATAAAACGTGGTTGGTTGTACGTTTTGGCGTCGTTAAGAAAAGTACCGTCCATGTCTGTGACGATAACTTTTACGCTCATAGGTGTGCTCCTGGCTCGAAAATGAAACCGTAACAGTGTAATAACAATGTGACGTAGAGCACAAATTATATTTCGAATGAAAGTAAGGATGAAATTGATGATGTGAATGATTTAGCCCGGCGACGACGCCGCCGGGCTGAGGAGATTACAGCATATGTTCAGTACGGGCGATGATATCGTCCTGTGCGTCTGGAGAGAGCGCAGTGAAGAAGGCGGAATAACCCGCGACACGCACTACCAGATCGCGGTACTGATCCGGATGTTTTTTCGCTTCCAGCAGCGTTTCGCGGGAAACGATGTTGTACTGAATATGCCAGCCTTTATGCACCTCGAAGAAGGTGCGCAGCAGGATCATCAGTTTCTGCTTGTCAGATTCGTTCTCCAGTGTTGCTGGATTCAGTTTCTGGTTGAGCAACACGCCGCCGAGAATCGCTGCCGTAGGCAGTTTACCCACCGAGCCAATGACCGCAGTAGGGCCAAGATGATCAGTACCGGAAGCCGGGCTTGCGCCTTCTGCCAGCGGGCTGTGGGCTTTACGCCCGTCCGGCGTTGCCATAGTCTGCGCGCCAAACGGTACGTTAGCGGAGATAGACGACGTACCCGCGTAATAGTTGCCGCCAACCGGACCACGACCGTAGCGCGGGTTATGGTACTGTTTCAGTTCGTCGATATAGGTCTGATAAGCGCGAGCCAGCAGCGTATCGACGGTATCATCGTCGTTGCCGTACTTCGGCGCACCGTTAATCAGCCGCTGACGCAGCTGCTCATGAGTCAGGCCGTCGAAGTCATTCGCCAGTGTGGCAGCCAGCTGTTGCTGACCAATCGCGCCCTGTTCAAATACCAGTTTCTTCACTGCCGCCAGGCTGTTGCCGAGGTTGGCAATGCCAACCTGCAGGCCAGAAACCCAGTCATATTTCGCGCCGCCTTGCTTGATACTTTTCGCTCGCTCAATACAGTCATCCACCAGCGCCGAGCAGAGAATATCGTGTACGTTCTCTTCCAGCATGGTGTCGACGACATACTCAATTTCGATTGATTTGCGGGTGTAGTAACGGATTTGCGTATCCCACGCGTCCATCACTTCATCGAAGTTGTTGAAGTTACCTGCCGACAACGCTTTTTCTTGTGGCAGGAACACTTTGCCGCTGGTGGCATCACGACCGCCTTCCAGCGCCGCCAGCATCACACGGGCGAAGTTGATAAAGCTCATGCCGGTACAGCGATAGCCCCATTTGCCACCGACGGCGGTTTCGATACAACCAATCGCTGCATAGTCGTAAGCGTCCTGCGGTTCAATACCGAGTTTAATAAATTCCGGGATGACGATTTCGTCGTTGTTGAACGCCGGCATCCCGAAGCCGCAACGGATCACCTGTACGCAGGCGTCGAGGAAATCGTTGCTCATTCCTGCATGGTAACGCACGCTGAGGTTAGGCTGAGTGGAACGCAGGCGACCGCAGGATTCGAGGATCGCGTAAGAGAGTGGATTCACCGCGTCCATTGGTTGACCATCAACCAGATTTTGTCCGCCAATGGTGACGTTCTGATACAGCGGACTTCCCGCAGAGGCTTTCGAGTGCGAGCCGGAGCGGATTTTGTTCACTTCCAGCAATTTTAACCAGCAGCTATGCAGCATCTCGATGGCGTGTTCACGATCCAGTGTCTGGTTCAGTTCAACGTCGCGGCGATAGTACGGGTAGAGATACTGGTCCATACGACCAAACGATACCGAGTGACCGTTAGATTCGATCTGCAATATCAACTGGATGAAGTAACACAGTTGCAGCGCCTGCCAGAAAGTCTGCGGCGGTTGGTGGGCGATAAGATCGCAGTTTTCTGCCATCGCCAGCAGTTCATCGCGACGGCTTTCGCGGGTTTCGGTCGTGGCCATTTCACGCGCCAGGGCAGCGAAACGTTCAATGTGTTCACTGACTGCCACCAGCACGATATCAATCGCTTTCAGGAACTGCTCTCCGTGTAAATCTTCCAGCACCGTCAGGTTGATGCGCGAGCGACGTTCCGCTACTTTCTCGCGCAGACCATCAAGCCCTTTTTCCAGCAGCAGCGGGAAATTGACCGCCAGGTGCGCATCACCGGAGGTCATATTGCCTTCCGCTTTAATGATGCCGGTCGCCAGCAGACCTTTTTGCTCATCGGTAAACATGCCGTAGCAGCGATCCTGTACGGTCTGACCGCGCCACCACGGGCACACTTCATGCAGAACGCGTTTGTTCTCTTCGCTCACCGCAAAACCAGCACCGGGACGATCTGCCAGATCATCAATCTCTTTTTCGATCCAGGAGACGGTATATTCCGGGAAGATCGGCGCGGCGCGAACTTCGCTTGCCTGGTTGCCAATGATCAACTCATCGTGCTTGATCCAGATGGTGCGATTCGCCAGGTGATGCGCCAGCGCCAGCGCGCGACGTACCGGGATCGGCTTATCGAGATGTTGTTGATACATCTCAGTATAGTGCTGCGCGCGCTCGGTACAGACCGGCGGTTTCACAATATGCACCAGCGCATTTTTGTGCGCTTTAATGCGGTCGCTGAGCGTGTCCAGTTTCAGTGTGGTCATGGTTGTTATCCTCGTAAGGTCGCGGTTAACCCTTTCTGGCAGGCATACTGCTGGGCAAAGTCGAGCAGTTCTGGCGCATCAAGCGGTTTTTCCGGGGCGTCATAGGGCAGATTAAGTAAGTAATATTTGTTGATGCCCAGCGTGTGGTAGGGCAGGAAATGAATTTCGCCAACGTGCAGCTCGTCGGCGGCAAAATCGGTAATGGCTTTTACAGAGGTTTCGTCGGCATTAAAGCCCTGAATCAGCGGCACGCGGATAATGATTTTTTTGCCCGCAGCGGCGAGTTTTTTCAGGTTATCCAGCACCCTGGCGGCGTTACCGTCGGTCCACTGTTTAAACGGTGCGTCGGCAACGTGTTTTAAATCGGCAAGAAACAGATCGATATAGGGCAGAGAAGGGGCGATATATTTCCACGGCACATGCAGACAGGTTTCTACCGCAGTATGAATGCCTGCCTCGTGGCTGGCTTGCAGTAGCGCCGTCGCCATTTCCGGCTGCATAAACGGTTCACCGCCAGAAAGCGTTAAGCCGCCGCCGCTGCGATCGTAAAACGGTTTATCGCGCAGAACGGTCGCCATGATCTCCTCAACGCTTTTCACTTCACCACACACGGTTAACGCCTGTGTCGGGCAGCAGTCGGTTAACGCCGTTAGATGCTCCGGGGTTAACTTTTCCCGATGAATAAGCAAACCATTCAGCGCGCGCTCAATCACTTCCGGCGCGGCCTTAGCGCACAGCTCGCAGCCTTCCAGACACAGTCGTGCGTCATACAGCAGATCCTGCGTGCGGGCGCGGCTTTCCGGGTTCTGACACCAGCGGCAGCCCAGCGAACAGCCTTTAAGAAATACGACCGTGCGGATACCGGGGCCATCATGGGTCGAGTAGCGCTGAATATTGAAAATCATAGTTGCCTCTCTGTTTCGTTCAAACATTAAAATACTTTCGAATGAAAGTTAGATTGATGTGCGTCAACTGTTCAGAGAGTTTTCCCGTGATAGTCTACATTCAGACAAAAAGTACATTTTGAGGATGGTTATGGAACTGTATCTGGATACTTCAGACGTTGTTGCGGTGAAGGCGCTGTCACGTATTTTTCCGCTGGCGGGTGTGACCACTAACCCAAGCATTATCGCCGCGGGTAAAAAACCGCTGGAGGTTGTGCTTCCGGAACTTCATGAAGCGATGGGCGGTCAGGGGCGTCTGTTTGCCCAGGTAATGGCTACCACTGCTGAAGGGATGGTGAATGACGCACGTAAATTGCGTTCTATTATTGCGGATATCGTGGTGAAAGTTCCGGTGACCGCCGAGGGGCTGGCAGCTATTAAGATGTTAAAAGCGGAAGGGATTCCGACGCTGGGAACCGCGGTATATGGCGCAGCACAAGGGCTGCTGTCGGCGCTGGCAGGTGCGGAATATGTTGCGCCTTACGTTAATCGTATTGATGCTCAGGGCGGTAGCGGCATTCAGACTGTGACCGACTTACACCAGTTATTGAAAATGCATGCGCCGCAGGCGAAAGTGCTGGCAGCGAGTTTCAAAACCCCGCGTCAGGCGCTGGACTGCTTACTGGCAGGATGTGAATCAATTACTCTGCCACTGGATGTGGCACAACAGATGATTAGCTATCCGGCGGTTGATGCCGCTGTGGCGAAGTTTGAGCAGGACTGGCAGGGAGCGTTTGGCAGAACGTCGATTTAACCGGACGTTCTGCATCCTCATAAATTGCTGATGACGTGGCGGAGTGCCGCGTCTTATCAGGCCTGGAGGTGGCAATTACTGCCCGCACACTTCACACCCCGGATTGCGCATCAGTTTCATTTCACGAAACTGGCAGGTCATCGCATCGTACATGACGATTTTCCCGCTGGTCGGTTTACCATAACCTGCCAGCAGTTTGATCGCTTCCATTGCCTGCAACGAACCAATTACGCCGATCAACGGTGCCATCACGCCTGCTTCTACGCAGGTTAACGCGTTCTCGCCAAACAAACGGCTAAGGCAGCGATAGCACGGTTCGCCGTCCTGATAAGTGAAGACCGTGATTTGACCTTCCATACGAATTGCCGCGCCGGAAACCAGCGGCACCTTCGCGGCAAAACAGCCTGCGTTCAGTTGATTACGTACTGCAACGTTATCCGTACAGTCGAGCACCAGATCGTGTTTTGCAATCATCGCAGCAAGTTCAGCGTCATCAAGCAGCGCATTGACTGGCGTAATCGCGATATGTGGGTTGATCCGCGTCAGGGCGTCACGGGCGGATTCCACTTTCGGTTGCCCGACCGTGGCATCACTGTGCAGCGTCTGGCGTTGCAGATTGGAGAGCGAAACCGTGTCGAAGTCGAGCAGCGTCAGGTTGCCGACACCGGCGCTTGCCAGATACTGCGAAGCTGCGCAGCCGAGTCCACCGAGGCCGACGATCAGCACTCGAGAATCTTTTAGCGCCTCCTGACCGTCAAAATCAAAACCGCGCAGAATGATTTGCCGGTTGTAGCGCAGCATCTCCTGATCGCTGAGTTCCGCCATTACAGGCCTCCGAACAACGCGTTAAACGGTTCTACTTCCACCCATTCGCCCACTTCCACATTGCCGCGCTCGCGCTCCAGTACGATAAAGCAGTTGCCGAGGCTAAAGGAGCTAAATATATGTGAACCCTGATGTCCGGTGGTCGTCACTTCCAGTTCGCCATCGGCGTTGCGTTGCAGCACGCCGCGCTGGAAATCAAGGCGTCCTGGCGATTTCTTCAGAGGCGATGCCGTGCGCACACGCTGGCGCGCGGGCAGGCCGCTGGCGGTGTTGCCGCTTAGTTTTGCCAGCAATGGCTGTACCAGTTGATAGAAGGTCAGCGTTGCTGAAACCGGGTTGCCCGGCAGGCCGCAGAACCAACTATTGCTGAGTTTTCCGAACGCGAAAGGTTTACCTGGTTTAATCGCCAGCTTCCAGAAGGCGATCTCCCCCAGCTCTTCAAGAATGGTTTTGGTGTAATCCGCTTCCCCCACTGAAACACCGCCGGAACTGATCACCACATCCGCCTGGCTATCGGCTTCAATAAATGCGGCGCGCAAGGCATGGGGATCGTCGCGGATAATCCCTAAGTTGATTACCTCGCATCCCAGCTGTTCTAACATCAGGTGTACGGCGAGACGGTTGGTATCGTAGATTTGGCCGTCGCCCAGCGGCTGGCCTGGCAACTGGAGTTCATCACCGGTAGAAAACAGCGCTACACGCACTTTACGAATCACCGGAACTTCGGCAATTCCCAGTGAAGCAATTACTGGCAGCTCTGCGGTAGTCAGGCGTGTTCCCGCCGGGAAAACAACCGCATCCGCAGAGATATCTTCACCGCGACGGCGAATATTTTGCCCGCTACGCACTTCAGCAGTAAAACGCACGCCAGCGTCAGTCTGTTCGGTCTGTTCCTGCATCACCACCGCTTCGCAGCCTTCCGGCACCGGCGCACCGGTCATAATACGAATGCAGGTACCCGCAGGCCATTCACCATGGTACGGCTGACCGGCAAAGGATTTACCGGCAACGGGCAGCGGTTGCCCGGAGGCAATATCGGCTAAACGCACCGCGTAGCCGTCCATAGCGGAGTTATCAAACCCCGGGACATCCAGTGGCGAAACGACATCGCTCGCCAGAATACGACCAAAACACTGTACCAGTGGCAGCGTTTCCTGGGCGGTCAGTGGGGTGACGCGAGAAAGCATCTCATTAAGCGCGGTGTCGAGCGACATCAATCCGGTGGTAAATTCCATGAAAACACTCCTGCGGAGGCAAAATCGAATTTGCCTATTATGTCAGAAAAACGCCACAGACTGTATGCCACCTCGGGCGTAGCGCTGGCTCCTGCCTTTACATGCCATATCCATCTTTCTATATTCAAAAATTGAATGAGTAATTCATAAAAATTCTGATATTTATAGCAAAAGTGGCGAGCCACCCTTAATGGACGAATACTATGGGCAAAGCAGTCATTGCAATTCATGGCGGCGCAGGTGCAATTAGCCGCGCGCAGATGAGTCTGCAACAGGAATTACGCTACATCGAGGCGCTGTCTGCCATTGTTGAAACCGGGCAGAAAATGCTGGAAGCGGGCGAAAGTGCGCTGGATGTGGTGACGGAAGCGGTGCGTCTGCTGGAAGAGTGTCCACTGTTTAACGCCGGAATTGGCGCTGTCTTTACGCGTGATGAAACCCATGAACTGGACGCCTGTGTGATGGATGGTAACACCCTGAAAGCCGGTGCGGTGGCGGGCGTTAGTCATCTGCGTAATCCGGTTCTTGCCGCCCGGCTGGTGATGGAGCAAAGCCCGCATGTGATGATGATTGGCGAAGGGGCAGAAAATTTTGCGTTTGCTCATGGCATGGAGCGCGTCTCGCCGGAGATTTTCTCCACGCCTTTGCGTTATGAACAACTACTGGCAGCGCGCGAGGAAGGGGAAATGGTCCTCGACCATAGCGGTGCGCCACTGGATGAAAAACAGAAAATGGGCACCGTGGGGGCCGTGGCGTTGGATTTAGACGGCAATCTGGCGGCAGCCACGTCCACAGGCGGAATGACCAATAAATTACCCGGACGAGTTGGCGATAGTCCCTTAGTGGGGGCCGGATGCTACGCCAATAACGCCAGTGTGGCGGTTTCATGTACCGGCACGGGCGAAGTCTTCATCCGCGCGCTGGCGGCATATGACATCGCCGCGTTAATGGATTACGGCGGATTAAGTCTCGCGGAAGCCTGCGAGCGGGTAGTAATGGAAAAACTCCCTGCGCTTGGCGGTAGCGGTGGCTTAATCGCTATCGACCATGAAGGTAACGTCGCGCTACTGTTTAACACCGAAGGAATGTATCGCGCCTGGGGCTACGCAGGCGATACGCCAACCACCGGTATCTACCGTGAAAAAGGGGACACCGTTGCCACACAGTGATGAACTTAATGCCGGTGATGTGCTGGCGGTTGAAAATCTGAATATTGCCTTTATGCAGGACCAGCAGAAAATAGCTGTGGTCCGCAATCTCTCTTTTAGCCTGCAACGCGGTGAGACGCTGGCAATTGTTGGCGAATCCGGCTCCGGTAAGTCAGTGACTGCGCTGGCATTGATGCGTCTGTTGGAACAGGCGGGCGGTTTAGTACAGTGCGATAAAATGCTGTTGCGGCGGCGCAGTCGCGAAGTGATTGAACTTAGCGAGCAGAGCGCTGCACAAATGCGCCATGTGCGCGGTGCGGATATGGCGATGATATTTCAGGAGCCGATGACATCGCTGAACCCGGTATTTACTGTGGGTGAACAGATTGCTGAATCTATTCGTCTGCATCAAAACGCCAGTCGTGAAGAAGCAATGGTCGAGGCGAAGCGGATGCTGGATCAGGTACGCATTCCGGAGGCACAAACCATTCTTTCACGTTATCCGCATCAACTCTCTGGCGGGATGCGCCAGCGAGTGATGATTGCGATGGCACTGTCATGCCGCCCGGCGGTGCTGATTGCCGATGAGCCAACCACCGCGCTGGATGTCACTATTCAGGCGCAGATCCTGCAATTAATCAAAGTATTGCAAAAAGAGATGTCGATGGGCGTTATCTTTATCACGCACGATATGGGCGTGGTGGCAGAGATTGCCGATCGGGTACTGGTGATGTATCAGGGCGAGGCGGTGGAAACGGGTAGCGTCGAACAGATTTTTCATGCGCCGCATCATCCTTACACCCGTGCGCTGTTAGCTGCTGTTCCGCAACTTGGTGCGATGAAAGGGTTAGATTATCCCCGACGTTTCCCGTTGATATCGCTTGAACATCCAGCGAAACAGGAACCCCCCATCGAGCAGAAAACGGTGGTGGATGGCGAACCTGTTTTACGGGTGCGTAATCTGGTCACCCGTTTCCCTTTGCGCAGCGGTTTGTTGAATCGCGTAACGCGGGAAGTGCATGCCGTTGAGAAAGTCAGTTTTGATCTCTGGCCTGGCGAAACGCTATCGCTGGTGGGCGAGTCTGGCAGCGGTAAATCCACTACCGGGCGGGCGTTGCTGCGCCTGGTCGAATCGCAGGGCGGCGAAATTATCTTTAACGGTCAGCGAATCGATACCTTGTCACCCGGCAAACTTCAGGCATTGCGCCGGGATATTCAGTTTATTTTTCAGGACCCTTACGCTTCGCTGGACCCACGTCAGACCATCGGTGATTCGATTATCGAACCGCTGCGCGTACACGGTTTATTGCCAGGTAAAGAAGCGGCTGCCCGCGTTGCGTGGTTGCTGGAGCGCGTGGGCCTGTTACCTGAACATGCCTGGCGTTACCCGCATGAGTTTTCCGGCGGTCAGCGCCAGCGCATCTGCATTGCTCGCGCGTTGGCATTGAATCCGAAAGTGATCATTGCCGACGAAGCCGTCTCGGCGCTGGATGTTTCTATTCGCGGGCAGATTATCAACTTGTTGCTCGATCTCCAGCGTGATTTCGGCATTGCGTATCTGTTTATCTCCCACGATATGGCCGTGGTAGAGCGGATTAGTCATCGTGTGGCGGTGATGTATCTCGGACAAATTGTTGAAATTGGTCCACGGCGCGCGGTCTTCGAAAACCCGAAGCATCCTTATACGCGTAAATTACTGGCGGCAGTTCCGGTCGCGGAACCGTCCCGACAACGACCGCAGCGTGTACTGCTGTCGGACGATCTTCCCAGCAATATTCATCTGCGTGGCGAAGAGGTTGCAGCCGTCTCGTTGCAATGCGTCGGGCCGGGGCATTACGTCGCACAACCACAATCAGAATACGCATTCATGCGTAGATAACATTCAGGCGGAGAATAAAATGGCAAGAGCTGTACACCGTAGTGGGTTAGTGGCGCTGGGCATTGCGACAGCGTTGATGGCATCTTGTGCATTCGCTGCCAAAGATGTGGTGGTGGCTGTAGGATCGAACTTCACCACGCTCGATCCATATGACGCGAATGACACGTTATCTCAGGCCGTAGCGAAATCGTTTTACCAGGGGCTGTTCGGTCTCGATAAAGAGATGAAACTGAAAAACGTGCTGGCGGAGAGTTATACCGTTTCCGATGACGGCCTTACTTACACCGTGAAATTGCGGGAAGGAATTAAATTCCAGGATGGCACCGACTTCAACGCAGCGGCGGTAAAAGCGAATCTGGACCGGGCCAGCGATCCGGCGAATCATCTTAAACGCTACAACCTGTATAAGAATATTGCCAAAACGGAAGCGATCGATCCAACAACGGTAAAGATTACCCTCAAACAGCCGTTCTCAGCGTTTATTAATATTCTTGCCCATCCGGCGACCGCGATGATTTCGCCGGCAGCGCTGGAAAAATATGGCAAGGAGATTGGTTTTCATCCAGTGGGAACCGGGCCGTATGAACTGGATACCTGGAATCAGACTGATTTTGTGAAGGTGAAAAAATTCGCGGGTTACTGGCAGCCAGGATTGCCCAAACTGGACAGCATAACCTGGCGTCCGGTGGCGGATAACAACACCCGCGCGGCAATGCTGCAAACCGGTGAAGCGCAGTTTGCTTTCCCCATTCCCTACGAGCAGGCCGCACTGCTGGAGAAAAACAAAAATATCGAGTTGATGGCCAGTCCGTCAATTATGCAGCGTTATATCAGTATGAACGTGACGCAAAAGCCGTTCGATAACCCGAAGGTCCGTGAGGCGCTGAATTACGCCATTAACCGCCCGGCGCTGGTGAAAGTAGCCTTCGCGGGCTATGCAACGCCAGCTACTGGTGTGGTACCGCCGAGTATCGCCTACGCGCAAAGTTATAAACCGTGGCCTTACGATCCAGTGAAAGCGCGCGAATTACTGAAAGAGGCGGGATATCCCAACGGTTTCAGTACCACGCTGTGGTCGTCACATAACCACAGCACCGCGCAGAAAGTGCTGCAATTTACCCAGCAGCAGTTAGCGCAGGTCGGGATTAAAGCCCAGGTGACTGCGATGGATGCCGGACAGCGGGCGGCAGAAGTTGAAGGTAAAGGGCAAAAAGAGAGCGGCGTGCGGATGTTCTACACTGGCTGGTCGGCTTCAACCGGCGAAGCGGACTGGGCACTATCGCCGCTGTTTGCCTCGCAAAACTGGCCACCGACGCTGTTTAATACCGCGTTTTACAGCAATAAACAGGTGGATGACTTCCTGGCTCAGGCACTGAAAACTAATGATCCGGCGGAAAAGACCCGCTTATATAAGGCGGCGCAGGATATCATCTGGCAAGAGTCGCCGTGGATCCCGCTGGTGGTAGAAAAACTGGTGTCGGCACACAGTAAAAACCTGACCGGTTTTTGGATCATGCCAGACACCGGCTTCAGCTTTGAAGACGCGGATTTGCAATAAGCAACGCAGGGAGTGGAATGCTTAATTACGTTATCAAACGCTTGCTGGGGTTGATTCCGACGCTGTTTATCGTCTCGGTGCTGGTGTTTTTATTTGTCCATATGCTGCCCGGCGATCCGGCGCGATTGATTGCCGGGCCCGAAGCTGATGCGCAGGTTATAGAACTGGTGCGTCAGCAGCTGGGGTTGGATCAGCCGCTGTATCACCAGTTCTGGCACTATATCAGCAATGCTGTGCAGGGGGATTTTGGCCTGTCGATGGTGTCGCGTCGTCCGGTTGCCGATGAGATTGCCAGCCGCTTTATGCCAACGCTGTGGCTGACCATAACCAGTATGGTCTGGGCGGTGATATTTGGTATGGCGGCGGGAATTATCGCCGCCGTCTGGCGTAATCGTTGGCCGGATCGATTGAGTATGACCATTGCGGTGTCGGGGATCTCGTTTCCGGCATTTGCTCTGGGGATGCTTTTAATTCAGGTATTCTCCGTTGAACTGGGCTGGCTGCCTACCGTGGGAGCAGACAGTTGGCAGCACTACATTTTACCCTCCCTGACGCTCGGCGCGGCAGTGGCAGCCGTGATGGCGCGCTTTACCCGCGCGTCGTTTGTCGATGTTTTAAGCGAAGATTATATGCGTACCGCGAGGGCGAAAGGGGTGAGCGAAACCTGGGTTGTCCTCAAACACGGGCTACGTAACGCGATGATCCCGGTAGTGACCATGATGGGCTTACAGTTTGGCTTTTTGCTCGGTGGTTCCATCGTGGTGGAGAAAGTTTTCAACTGGCCCGGACTTGGACGCTTACTCGTTGACTCCGTAGAAATGCGCGATTACCCGGTGATTCAGGCGGAAATTCTGCTTTTCTCGCTGGAATTTATTCTTATCAACTTAGTGGTGGATGTGCTTTACGCCGCCATTAACCCGGCTATCAGGTACAAGTAAGGATGCGACTATTTAACTGGCGACGTCAGGCGGTGTTAAACGCCATGCCACTGGTCAAACCTGACCAGGTACGTACACCGTGGCATGAATTCTGGCGACGATTTCGCCGTCAGCATATGGCGATGACCGCCGCATTATTCGTTATTTTATTGATTGTAGTGGCCATTTTTGCACGCTGGATCGCTCCCTATGACGCCGAAAATTATTTTGATTATGACAATCTGAATAACGGACCTTCTTTGCAGCACTGGTTTGGCGTCGATTCACTGGGGCGCGACATTTTCAGCCGTGTCCTGGTTGGTGCGCAAATCTCACTGGCGGCGGGTGTGTTTGCCGTGTTTATCGGTGCGGCGATCGGGACGTTGCTGGGCTTGCTTGCTGGATATTATGAAGGCTGGTGGGATCGGCTAATCATGCGCATTTGCGATGTGCTGTTTGCCTTCCCGGGTATTTTACTGGCGATCGCTGTTGTTGCGGTGTTGGGAAGCGGCATTGCTAACGTGATTATCGCTGTCGCCATTTTTTCCATCCCCGCGTTTGCCCGCCTGGTGCGCGGCAACACGCTGGTGTTGAAACAGCAAACCTTTATTGAGTCAGCACGCAGTATTGGTGCCAGCGATATGACCATTTTATTGCGTCATATCTTGCCTGGGACCGTCTCTTCTATCGTGGTGTTTTTCACCATGCGCATCGGCACCTCGATTATCTCTGCCGCCAGCCTGTCATTTCTCGGCCTCGGTGCGCAGCCGCCGACACCAGAGTGGGGAGCAATGCTCAATGAGGCACGAGCGGATATGGTTATCGCACCGCATGTCGCTGTTTTTCCGGCCCTGGCTATTTTTCTGACCGTACTGGCGTTCAATTTGTTGGGCGATGGTTTACGCGATGCGCTGGATCCGAAAATTAAAGGATAGTTACGTTTGAATATTGCTTGAAAGGGTAATCACCTCACAGGAAATTATTGCCCTAAGCAAGTGTTGTAACTTTCTGCTGATTTTGTAGAATCGGGTAATTTGGTTAAAAAGCCGCAGCAAGGGACAATTTTTGCAGCGGCACAGCGTTCAGATAGTTATTTTGTTAAATGTATTAACATGCTGAGTTTATACGAAAAGATAAAGATAAGGCTGATAATTTTATTTTTATTGGCAGCACTGTCATTTATTGGTCTTTTTTTCATCATTAACTATCAACTGGTATCGGAGCGCGCGGTAAAACGTGCCGATAGCCGCTTTGAACTTATTCAGAAAAACGTTGGCTATTTCTTTAAAGATATTGAACGTTCGGCCCTGACATTAAAGGACTCACTGTATTTATTAAAAAATACAGAGGAGATTCAACGCGCCGTGATTCTTAAAATGGAAATGATGCCATTTTTAGACTCGGTGGGACTGGTACTTGATGATAATAAATATTATCTTTTTTCGCGGAGGGCGAATGATAAAATCGTTGTTTATCATCAGGAACAAGTAAATGGACCGCTTGTCGACGAGTCAGGGCGGGTTATTTTTGCCGATTTTAACCCATCGAAACGACCGTGGTCGATGGCTTCAGATGACTCTAACAACAGCTGGAATCCGGCATACAATTGATTTGATCGTCCGGGTAAAAAATGTATCTCTTTTACGCTACACATCAACGGCAAAGATCACGATTTGTTAGCGGTGGATAAAATTCATGTCGATTTGAACTGGCGATATCTGAACGAGTATCTTGATCAAATCAGCGCTAATGATGAAGTTCTATTTTTAAAACAAGGCCATGAGATCATTGCCAAGAATCAACTCGCTCGTGAAAAACTAATTATTTATAATAGCGAAGGTAATTATAATATTATTGATTCTGTCGATACTGAATATATCGAAAAAACATCAGCGGTGCCAAACAACGCATTATTCGAAATCTATTTTTATTATCCTGGTGGTAATTTATTGAACGCATCAGATAAACTTTTTTATCTGCCGTTTGCTTTCATTATTATCGTATTGCTGGTGGTTTATTTAATGACCACTCGTGTGTTCCGTCGGCAATTTTCTGAAATGACAGAGCTGGTTAATACGCTGGCATTTTTGCCTGACTCCACGGATCAAATCGAGGCTCTAAAAATTCGCGAAGGCGATGCGAAAGAGATTATCAGCATCAAAAATTCGATCGCGGAAATGAAAGATGCCGAAATTGAACGGTCAAATAAATTGCTCTCACTGATCTCTTACGATCAGGAAAGCGGTTTTATTAAAAATATGGCGATTATTGAGTCCAACAATAATCAGTATCTGGCTGTGGGGATCATCAAACTGTGTGGTCTGGAAGCCGTGGAAGCGGTGTTTGGTGTTGATGAACGCAATAAAATCGTCAGGAAATTGTGTCAGCGAATTGCCGAGAAATATGCGCAATGCTGCGATATCGTGACATTTAATGCCGATCTCTATTTACTTCTGTGCCGGGAAAATGTACAGACATTTACCCGTAAAATAGCGATGGTAAACGATTTTGACAGCAGCTTTGGCTACCGCAATCTGCGCATCCATAAGTCTGCCATTTGTGAACCTTTGCAGGGGGAAAACGCCTGGAGTTACGCAGAAAAACTGAAACTGGCGATTTCCAGCATCCGTGACCATATGTTCTCAGAGTTTATTTTCTGTGATGACGCGAAACTCAACGAAATAGAAGAGAATATCTGGATTGCGCGTAATATTCGCCATGCAATGGAAATTGGCGAACTATTCCTGGTCTATCAGCCGATCGTTGATATTAACACCCGCACCATTCTGGGCGCGGAGGCGTTGTGCCGTTGGGTGTCTGCGGAGCGGGGGATCATTTCACCGCTAAAGTTCATTACCATTGCTGAAGATATCGGGTTTATCAATGAGCTGGGTTATCAGATTATTAAAACGGCAATGGGTGAATTCAGACATTTTAGTCAGCGTGCGTCGCTGAAGGATGATTTCTTACTGCATATTAATGTTTCGCCCTGGCAGTTAAACGAACCACACTTTCATGAGCGTTTTACCACCATCATGAAAGAAAATGGCCTGAAGGAGAACAGCCTCTGTGTTGAGATCACTGAAACCGTGATCGAGCGAATTAATGAACATTTTTATCTCAATATTGAACAACTGCGTAAACAAGGGGTACGGATATCGATTGATGACTTTGGCACCGGTTTGTCAAACCTGAAACGTTTTTATGAAATTAATCCAGATAGCATAAAAGTGGACTCACAATTTACCGGCGATATTTTCGGTACTGCGGGAAAAATTGTGCGCATTATTTTCGATCTGGCACGCTATAACCGGATCCCGGTGATTGCGGAAGGCGTAGAGAGCGAAGACGTTGCGCGCGAATTAATCAAATTAGGATGTGTTCAGGCTCAGGGGTATCTGTACCAGAAACCCATGCCATTCTCCGCCTGGGATAAAAGTGGAAAATTAGTAAAAGAGTAGTTTACGTATGTCCAGAATCAATAAGTTCGTACTTACAGTCAGTCTGCTGATTTTTATCATGATTTCAGCAGTTGCCTGCGGGATCTACACTCAAATGGTAAAGGAACGGGTGTATGGCCTGAAACAGTCCGTTATTGATACTGCTTTTGCGGTGGCAAATATTGCTGAATATCGGCGTAGCGTGGCAATTGATCTCATCAACACGCTAAACCCCACGGAGGAACAGCTGTTGGTTGGTTTGCGCACAGCTTACGCCGACTCGGTTTCACCCTCTTATTTGTACGATGTCGGTCCTTATCTGATTTCCAGTGACGAATGTATTCAGGTAAAGGAGTTCGAGAAAAATTATTGTGCAGATATTATGCAGATTGTGAAGTATCGACATGTCAAAAATACAGGGTTTATCTCTTTTGACGGTAAAACCTTCGTCTATTACCTCTATCCGGTAACTCACAATCGCAGTCTGATATTTTTGCTTGGTCTGGAGCGTTTTTCTTTACTGTCAAAATCGCTGGCGATGGATAGCGAGAACCTGATGTTCTCTCTGTTTAAGAACGGTAAACCGGTGACCGGTGATGAATTTAATGCTAAAAACGCCATCTTCACCGTTTCGGAAGCGATGGAGCACTTCGCCTATTTGCCGACCGGATTGTACGTATTTGCGTATAAAAAAGATGTTTATTTGCGGGTCTGTACATTGATTATTTTCTTTGCCGCATTGGTGGCAGTGATATCGGGTGTCAGTTGCCTCTATCTGGTACGCAGAGTGATTAATCGTGGTATTGTGGAGAAAGAAGCCATCATTAATAACCATTTTGAACGCGTACTGGATGGCGGGCTTTTCTTTTCGGCTGCCGATGTCAAAAAACTCTACAGTCTGTATAACTCGGCGTTCCTGGATGACCTGACCAAAGCAATGGGCAGAAAATCCTTTGACGAAGATTTAAAAGCGCTGCCGGAAAAAGGCGGTTATTTGTGCCTGTTTGACGTCGATAAATTCAAAAACATCAACGACACCTTCGGTCATTTGCTGGGCGATGAAGTGTTGATGAAAGTGGTGAAAATCCTTAAATCACAGATCCCCGTAGATAAAGGTAAAGTCTACCGCTTCGGCGGTGACGAATTTGCGGTGATTTATACGGGTGGAACGCTGGAAGAGTTGCTATCGATTCTAAAAGAAATTGTTCATTTCCAGGTGGGAAGCATTAATTTAAGCACCAGTATCGGTGTAGCGCATTCAAATGAATGTACTACCGTCGAACGCTTGAAAATGCTGGCGGATGAGCGACTGTATAAGAGTAAGAAAAACGGCAGGGCGCAGATTAGCTGGCAGTAATCATTATTCGCAGGCCGGACAAATGATTTTGCCCGGCCTGAATTAATTAAACCCGGCTACCCCACAAATCGTACTCATCGGCGTGCTCGACTTTCACACGCAGGATATCACCCGGCTTAACGTTGGTTTCACCATTGAGATAAACCGCACCGTCGATTTCCGGTGCATCTGCCATGCTGCGACCAATCGCGCCTTCTTCGTCCACTTCGTCGATAATCACCAGAATTTCACGGCCCACTTTCTCTTGCAGGCGCTCGGCGGAAATCTGCTGCTGCAGCTGCATGAAACGGTTCCAGCGTTCTTCTTTCACTTCTTCCGGAACCTGGTCAGGCAGGGCATTGGCGTCTGCACCTTCAACCGGGCTGTATTTAAAGCAGCCAACGCGATCCAGACGCGCTTCTTTCAGGAAGTCGAGTAGCATCTGGAAATCTTCTTCTGTCTCGCCAGGGAAGCCGACAATAAAGGTTGAGCGTAGGGTCAGTTCCGGGCAGATTTCGCGCCACTGTTTGATGCGCGCGAGTTGGCGATCTACAGAACCCGGACGCTTCATCAGTTTGAGAATGCGCGGGCTGGCGTGCTGCAACGGAATGTCCAGATAGGGCAGGATTTTGCCTTCTGCCATCAGTGGGATGACGTCGTCCACATGCGGATAAGGGTAAACGTAGTGCAGACGTGTCCAGATCCCCAGTTTCGATAACTGTTCGCACAGGCTGACCATGCTGGTTTTTACCGGCTCGCCGTTGTGGAAGCCAGTACGATGTTTAACATCGACGCCATAGGCGGAAGTATCCTGCGAGATCACCAGAATCTCTTTAACGCCCGCATCAACCAGACGTTTCGCTTCACTTAACACTTCGCCAATCGGACGGCTCACCAGGTCGCCGCGCATAGACGGAATAATGCAGAAGGTGCAGCGGTGATTACAGCCTTCAGAAATTTTCAGATAGGCATAATGACGCGGCGTCAGTTTCACGCCTTGTTCTGGCACCAGGCTCAGGAATGGGTTGTGTTTCGGTTTTGGCACGTAGTGATGAACGTGCTCCAGAACCTGCTCATAGCTATGAGGCCCGGTGATTTCCAGCACTTTCGGGTGGACTTCGCGGATCTGATCTTCTTTTGCCCCCAGACAACCGGTCACAATTACCTTGCCGTTTTCATTCAACGCTTCACCAATGGCTTCCAGTGATTCTTGTACCGCGCTGTCAATAAAGCCGCAGGTGTTGACGATCACCATGTCCGCATCGTCATAGCTCGGTACCACGTCATAACCTTCAGTGCGTAGTTCGGTGAGAATACGCTCTGAATCGACAAGGTTTTTCGGACAGCCAAGGGAAACAAAGCCGATTTTCGGCTGGGGAGTTACTTTGCTCATAGCTTAAAAAATATTCAGTTACAGGAAAGGTCAGGGCAGGGATTCTACAGAGTTCTGGATAAAATTTGTATCGCAATCTCATTCGCTGGCGGAGGCGAAGGAAATGTAAATTTTGTTAATTCGGCGTGAAGAATTGATCCTGGACAGCATTTTGCTCAAAAAATAGCCATACTATTTAATTGCAACAAGGCTGGAAAGAGGAGGATCGAAGTATGTTCGTTGACAGACAGCGAATCGATCTGCTGAACCGGTTGATCGACGCACGCGTTGACCTCGCCGCATACGTGCAACTGAGGAAGGCAAAAGGATACATGTCCGTCAGCGAAAGCAATCATCTACGAGATAACTTTTTTAAACTGAATCGCGAACTGCACGATAAATCGCTGCGGTTGAATCTTCATCTGGATCAGGAAGAGTGGAGTGCTCTTCATCATGCTGAAGAAGCATTAGCGACAGCCGCAGTATGTTTGATGAGTGGGCACCATGATTGCCCGACTGTTATTACCGTCAACGCCGATAAGCTTGAAAATTGTCTGATGAGCTTAACGCTGAGTATCCAGAGCCTGCAGAAGCACGCCATGCTTGAGAAGGCCTGAAAACTAAGGGGGAGAAAGCGTCTCCCCCTTCATGTTTAAGTTTTTGTAAAAATGAATTTGTTATCTCCTCCACTGACTACGCTTTAAGCCAGAGTCAATCCGGAGGCGTTATGCATCGACAATCCTTTTTCCTTGTGCCCCTTATTTGTCTTTCTTCCGCTCTCTGGGCGGCTCCTGCAACGGTAAATGTCGAAGTACTGCAGGACAAACTCGACCATCCCTGGGCGCTGGCCTTTTTACCCGACAATCACGGTATGTTAATCACTCTGCGCGGCGGCGAGTTGCGTCACTGGCAAGCAGGAAAAGGATTATCTGCGCCGCTTTCCGGAGTACCGGAAGTTTGGGCGCACGGGCAGGGTGGCCTGCTGGATGTGGTTTTAGCGCCTGATTTTGCTCAGTCTCGCCGCATCTGGTTAAGTTATTCCGAAGTTGGCGATGATGGCAAAGCCGGAACTGCTGTGGGTTATGGCCGCTTAAGTGATGATCTCTCAAAAGTGACCGACTTCCGCACCGTCTTTCGCCAGATGCCAAAACTGTCTACCGGCAACCATTTTGGCGGGCGGCTGGTATTCGACGGTAAAGGTTATCTTTTTGTTGCTCTGGGCGAAAACAATCAGCGCTCGACGGCGCAGGATCTGGATAAATTACAGGGCAAACTGGTGCGTCTGACCGACCTGGGCGAAATCCCGGATGATAATCCTTTTATAAAGGAATCCGGTGTGCGCGCCGAGATCTGGTCTTATGGCATTCGTAATCCGCAAGGAATGGCGATGAATCCGTGGAGTAATGCACTATGGCTGAATGAACATGGCCCGCGCGGTGGCGATGAAATTAATATCCCGCAAAAAGGCAAAAACTACGGCTGGCCGCTGGCAACCTGGGGAATCAACTATTCAGGCTTTAAGATACCGGAAGCGAAAGGGGAGATCGTCGCCGGGACCGAGCAACCTGTTTTTTACTGGAAAGATTCGCCCGCCGTGAGCGGCATGGCC
Organism: Escherichia sp. WS3227_2; assembly: GCF_046486495.1. Taxonomy (NCBI): domain Bacteria; kingdom Pseudomonadati; phylum Pseudomonadota; class Gammaproteobacteria; order Enterobacterales; family Enterobacteriaceae; genus Escherichia; species Escherichia sp. WS3227_2. The sequence continues at coordinate 115,375 of NZ_JBJQLG010000008.1, read as the reverse complement.
TTCTATAACAGCGATAAATTCCCCCAGTGGCAGCAAAAATTATTTATTGGCGCGCTGAAAGATAAAGATATCATTGTGATGAGCGTCAACGGCGACAAAGTGACAGAAGATGGCCGTATTTTAACGGACAGAGGGCAGCGAATTCGTGATGTTCGCACTGGACCCGACGGTTATTTATACGTTCTCACCGACGAGTCCAGTGGGGAATTACTTAAAGTTAGCCCACGCAATTAGCTAACGGGAATCATCACCACTTTGCGCACTGCTGGGCGTTCAGTGAGTTGCTGATACCAGCGTTGCAGATTTGGACGCGGTGTCCAGGCCAGGCCAACGTTAAACAAATTGTAGATGAACGGTGCGATAGCGATATCGCCCACACCAAACTCGTCGCCGGAGAACCATTTTACTTTTGCCAGTTCCGCATCGAGCAGGGCAAACAGGGCGTCGCACTCTTTACAACTGGCATCAATGGCGGCCTGATCGCGCTCTTCCGGTGGTGTTCTGACTAATCCCATCAGGATCCCGCGATGGGCATTACTGAGCGTCTGGTTTGCCCAGTCCATCCATTTTTCTGCTTCCGCACGACGTGCCGGTGAGTCGATCCACAGGCGTTTTTGCCCGTACTGTGCCGCCAGATAGCGGACAATGGCGTTTGATTCCCAAAGAATGAGATCACTTTCGTCGTCACGCAACAACGGCACCAGCCCGTTAGGGTTCATCGCCAGAAAATCAGCATCGTGATTTATCCCAAACTCACGGCCCGCGAGAATTTGCTCATAAGGTAGTTCCAGTTCTTCGAGCGTCAGCAATACTTTTTTTACGTTGGTTGAATTATTCCGACCCCACAGCGTAATCATACTCACCCCTTTTCCGACAGGCAGCCACAGGCTGAACAGGACTCCGATGGTGAAGTAAAGTTAACTTTTAAGCAACAGCTGGCAAAAAAATGACACCAGAAGCAGCGAAGCGGCAGGATATTGCATAAACTTTAAAAACTTTACCAACTTACGGTTTCTTTAAGTTTGTGTGTGCGTTATTAATCACCGAACTTATCATACGGCGATATAACGTATTTTTTTTGAATGGATACTCGGGTGGCATTTATGACGCAATACTCCTCTCTCCTTCGTGGTCTTGCAGCGGGTTCTGCATTTTTATTCCTTTTTGCCCCAACGGCATTCGCGGCGGAACAAACCGTTGAAGCGCCGAGCGTGGATGCGCGTGCATGGATTTTAATGGATTACGCCAGCGGTAAAGTGCTGGCAGAAGGCAATGCGGATGAAAAACTGGACCCCGCGAGCCTGACTAAAATCATGACCAGCTATGTGGTTGGGCAGGCGCTTAAGGCCGATAAGATTAAACTCACCGATATGGTGACGGTCGGTAAAGATGCCTGGGCGACGGGAAATCCGGCACTGCGTGGTTCATCGGTAATGTTCCTTAAACCGGGCGATCAGGTTTCGGTGGCAGACCTGAACAAAGGTGTGATTATCCAGTCCGGTAATGACGCCTGTATTGCGCTGGCCGATTACGTTGCCGGGAGCCAGGAGTCATTTATTGGTCTGATGAATGGTTATGCCAAAAAACTGGGCCTGACCAACACTACCTTCCAGACGGTGCACGGTCTGGATGCGCCGGGGCAGTTCAGTACCGCGCGCGACATGGCATTGCTGGGTAAAGCATTGATCCACGATGTGCCGGAAGAGTATGCCATTCATAAAGAGAAAGAGTTCACCTTCAACAAAATTCGTCAGCCTAACCGTAACCGTCTGCTGTGGAGCAGCAATCTGAATGTTGATGGCATGAAGACAGGAACCACTGCAGGCGCGGGATATAATCTGGTTGCTTCGGCTACCCAGGGTGATATGCGTTTAATCTCCGTAGTGCTGGGGGCGAAAACTGACCGTATCCGTTTTAATGAGTCTGAGAAATTATTGACCTGGGGTTTCCGCTTCTTTGAAACCGTGACGCCAATTAAACCTGATGCCACCTTTGTGACTCAGCGCGTCTGGTTTGGTGATAAGAGCGAAGTGAATCTCGGGGCAGGCGAAGCGGGCTCAGTGACCATACCACGTGGGCAGCTGAAAAACCTGAAGGCGAGTTATACGTTAACGGAACCGCAGCTTACCGCACCGCTGAAAAAAGGTCAGGTTGTCGGCACCATTGATTTCCAGCTTAACGGTAAATCCATTGAGCAGCGTCCGCTGATCGTGATGGAAAATGTGGAAGAGGGCGGATTCTTTGGTCGGATGTGGGATTTCGTGATGATGAAATTCCATCAGTGGTTCGGCAGCTGGTTCTCTTAATCTTCTGATAACCGGATGGCGCGAAACGTCATCCGGTTATACGTCATTAATACATCAACTTAATACGCTGCGTCTGCGCGTACTTCACATACTCATCTTCCGGGCAACAATCGCTCACAACAATATCAAAGCGTTTCAGGTCACCCATGCGCGCCGGACGCACCTTGCCAAATTTACTGTGGTCGACAACCAGCACATGCTTTTGCGCCATCGACATGGCCCAGTGTTTTACCGGCAACTCTTCAAGATTAAAACAGGTAGCGCCTTTACTGACATGCACCCCCGCCGCGGAATAAAAAGCGATATCCGGGCAAAAATTATTCAGCGTTTGCTGAAAATCGATGGGTTTGAAAATGGCGTTGCTGGCGTGAAATTCACCACCACACAGAAACGCGCGGCAATGGGGTTTCTCTTTCAGTGCCAGAAAGGTATTTAGCGAATAACAAACGGCGGTGAAAGGGATTTCATTATCAATCGCTTCAATAATCCACGGTGTGGTGGTGCCACAGTCAAAAAAGAGGGTCTGATCGGGTTCTACCAGCGTCGCAGCCAGTTTTGCCGCCCGGCGTTTTTCTTCCACCAGGCGGGATTTTTGATCGCTTAACAGGTAATGGCTGGCGCTGCGCGGTTCCAGAACAATATAGCCGCCGAGCAAAACGACGGGCGCACTGTGGTTGTTCAGATCGCGACGAATCGTCATCTCCGAAACCCCAAGCAAGGCGGCGGCGTCTTTAAGATGTAACTTATCGCTGCGTTTTAATTCTTGCAGCAGCTGCCCGATACGCTCTTCGCGACGTGTTTCCATAATCCCTCTGAATAGTTATTGAAGCGAGCCGCTCAATACTACACTTTTTAGCAGAGATCAGTCACGCACCCAGCCTTTGCGGATCGGTAATGCAAAACAGAAACGATACCACGATTGCAGACGTTGATAGAGTTTATGCCCCATCGCTTGCCAGATAATCTGGGCGCTAAGGCAGCCAATCATACCTGCCAGCAATCCACCGAGCATATCCAGCGGCCAGTGGACGCCAAGATAAACGCGCGACCAGGCAATGACAACGGCCAGCACCATTAAAAGTGAGCCGGACCACAGGCGATGCCAGCATAAAAATGCCAGTGCAAAGGTGAAAATCACCGTACCGTGATCGCTCGGGAATGAGTCATCCGCCGCATGATGCAGGAAGTTATAGCCGATATTTTCGACAAAGGGTCGGTCGTGCGGAAAAAGATGCCCCATCGTCCAGGACACAAACAGGCTGACCGCCAGCGCGATAGCGATTTTTATCACCAGTTGCCGTTGTGCTGTAAGCCCCCACAACCAAAGTACTGCGGCCAGCAGCGGTACCACGGTAATCAAATCTTTAGCAATAAAAATCGCCAACGAGATCATCCACGGCGCAGAGTCTGGCGTCGCGTTAATAAGAGAGAATAGAGAGAGATTCAAATTTTCCAGCATAACTTCCCGACGCAAAGTGATTAAAAGGGAGCCAATACAGGCAAGTCGTTGAGAATAAAGTGCAGGTTAAACTGGGTAAAGCGGCATCGTCTTATTTCCCTCAAGCGGCCTGTTTACGGTGGGTGATTGTAACGGGCATAGGTTAAATAAAACTTAAAGAAAGCGTAGCTATACTCGCAATAATGTAAGAATGTGCTTAACCGTGGTTTCAGCTACAAAATTTGCTTTCTCGTTAGCTGCGCTTTTATTAAACTTTGCGCGATTATTATTGGCGAAGAAATTGCATGCAAAATAAATTAGCTTCCGGTGCCAGGCTTGGACGTCAGGCGTTACTTTTCCCTCTCTGTCTGGTGCTTTACGAATTTTCAACCTATATCGGCAACGATATGATTCAACCCGGTATGTTGGCCGTGGTGGAACAATATCAGGCGGGCATTGATTGGGTTCCTACTTCGATGACCGCTTATCTGGCGGGCGGGATGTTTTTACAATGGCTCCTGGGGCCGCTGTCGGATCGTATTGGTCGCCGTCCGGTGATGCTGGCGGGGGTGGTGTGGTTTATCATCACCTGTCTGGCAATATTACTGGCGCAAAACATTGAACAATTCACTCTGTTGCGCTTCTTGCAGGGCATAAGCCTCTGTTTCATTGGCGCTGTGGGATACGCCGCAATTCAGGAATCCTTCGAAGAGGCGGTTTGTATCAAGATCACCGCGCTGATGGCGAACGTGGCGCTGATTGCTCCGCTACTTGGTCCGCTGGTGGGCGCGGCGTGGATCCATGTGCTGCCCTGGGAAGGGATGTTCGTCTTGTTTGCCGCATTGGCAGCGATCTCCTTTCTCGGTCTGCAACGAGCCATGCCTGAAACCGCCACGCGTATAGGCGAGAAACTGTCACTGAAAGAACTCGGTCGTGACTATAAGCTGGTGCTGAAGAACGGTCGCTTTGTTGCGGGGGCGCTGGCGCTGGGATTCGTTAGCCTGCCGTTGCTGGCGTGGATCGCCCAGTCGCCGATTATCATCATTACCGGTGAGCAGTTGAGCAGCTATGAATATGGCTTGCTGCAAGTGCCTATTTTCGGGGCGTTAATTGCGGGTAACTTGCTGCTAGCGCGTCTGACCTCGCGCCGCACCGTACGTTCGCTGATTATTATGGGCGGCTGGCCGATTATGATTGGTCTGTTGGTCGCTGCTGCGGCAACGGTTATCTCATCGCACGCGTATTTATGGATGACCGCCGGGTTAAGTATTTATGCTTTCGGTATTGGTCTGGCGAATGCGGGACTGGTGCGATTAACCCTGTTTGCCAGCGATATGAGTAAAGGTACGGTTTCTGCGGCGATGGGGATGCTGCAAATGCTGATCTTTACCGTCGGTATTGAAATCAGCAAACATGCCTGGCTGAACGGGGGCAACGGACTGTTTAATCTCTTCAACCTTGTCAACGGAATTTTGTGGCTGTTGCTGATGGTTATCTTTTTAAAAGATAAACAGATGGGAAATTCGCACGAAGGATAAAAAAATGCCTGATTGCTTTGTGCGATCAGGCATTCTCAAATTAATGGTGATGGTCGTCAATCTGGTGTTCGATAACCATCCCTTCACCTACGCTGGCAAGATGGCGAACATAAGGATGCGGGCGGTAAGCCGGAGCTGGCGCAGGAGCCACATAGACGGTTTGCGGCACAGTCGTGACGCTGACCGCTTGTGGAACGCTGACTGAATCAGGAACCACAACCACTTTGTATCCACTCGGCACATCGACGGTGACACTTTGCGCCATCGCCACACCAGTAAAGCCCATTAAAAGCGCGCCCAACAGTAGACAATTTTTCATAATCATTTCGCCTGAAATAATGCAGCGGGTTAATTTCCGCGAATTATGCAGCCTTCATTCAGGCATTGTGTTGCCGGGCGTGCTGCCGTTTTTATTGGTTAAATGGCGCTTCGTGTTTAAGAACTTTATCGATCACATCCAGTACGCCTTCACGGTTATTGGAGCCTGCCCGGTATTTTGCTGCTGCGACGACCGCGCTGCCGGCATTTTCCATTGCAAAACTAAAGCCTGCCTGTCGCAGCATCTCAATATCGTTACCGCCATCGCCAAAGACCACCACTTCGCTGTCGTCTATTCCCCATAATTTCTGCAGTTGGCGAAGGCCATTGGCTTTATGTACGCCGGGGATAATCAGATCGATACTGCCGTTGCCGGTGTGGACCGGCACCATAATATCGCCGATGGCCTCATGTAATGCTTTTTGTACTTGTGGAATCAGTTCATCGGAAAGATTCAGGCCAAACTTAAAGAAGATATCTTCTAAGTTGTCAAAGTTATCGACGTATTCCAGACGGTGATAATACATTTCCGCCACCGTTTTCATGGCATCGTCATATTTTTTGAGTGTATAGGCACTATTTTTTCCGCAGGCAATAATTTCCACTTCCGGGCGCGTCAGCAAATGTTCCACGACAGTAGCAAACGCATCCTTCGACAGCTCGCCATTAAAAACATCTTTGCCTTCGCTCACTACCCAGCCGCCGTTTTCAGCCACAAAGGCAATTTCATTAGCAATTTCAGGGAAGAAAGAGATCAACTGATAATATTGATTCCCGCTGGCGACCACAAAGCGAATGCCTTGTGCTTTCATTTGCTGATACTGAGCCATAAACCGCTCACGGTTATAGGTTTTTTGATCGCTTAAGAAAGTACCATCCATGTCTACCGCAATTAATTTAATGCTCATCAACTATTCTCCATCGCCGTCTGCGTTTTGGTATCGTGTTTGGCGACGGCTTTCGCGACAATAGCCGCGAGAATAACCAGCGCCAGTACAACCAGCATTGCACTACGTAATCCATAATGTTCGCCGAGATAGCCCAGCAGCGGCGGCCCAACGAGGAAAGCCAGATAACCGGTCGTTGCTACCACGCTGACGCGGGTCGGTGCATCGGGGCCGGTATCGCTGGCGGCAGAAATGGTCAGCGGGAAGCCCAGCGAGGCACCCAGTCCCCAGAGTACAACAGACACCCCAGCGACCCAGGCGCTATCGACAAAAATAATCAGCCCAATACCCAACGCCCCCATTAGCGCACTGGCCCGAACCACGGCAACGCGACTGTAACGGTCGATGAACCAACCGCCGGTGAAGCGTCCAACGGTCATCCCCAGGGTAAAACCGGCATAAATCAGCGAGCCGGAAGTAGGGCTAAAACCGTGACCGTCAACCATTAATAAGGGTAACCAGTCGTTGGCAGAACCTTCGGCAAAGGCCATCGCCAGCACCACAACACCAATCAACAGCAACTGGATATCGCGATAAAAAGGTACGCCTTTTTCGCCATGCTGGGTGCCATCGGCAGCATTTTTGCCCGTACCGTCAGGGATTGCCTGAATGGCGATATAAATAGGTGCGATGCCTACCAGCGCCGCCAATAAAATATGCACCGTTGCCGGAACGCCAAAGGCCGTCAGTGCCATCCCGACACCAGCGCCTGCCAGCGTGCCCAGGCTATAAAAACCGTGCATCATCGGCAAAACCGTTTTATTCATTTCTCGCTCAACGGCGGCACCTTCAACGTTTATCGCCACTTCCGCAGAACCAAAACTTGCCCCAAAGACGCCGAGACCAACGGCAAAGAGCAGGGGCGATGTCAGCCAGAGTGCCAGACTTAATATCATCATCCCGATCAATGCGCAGGACATCGTGACCAGGATGACATTACGTGTCCCAAAGCGTTTCACTAACCACGCCGAGCAGAGAATACCGCTCATCGAACCGATCGACAGACCAAAGAGGACTCCGCCCATTTCAGCGATCGAAACAGAAAGAATATCGCGGATAGCAGGCGTACGGGTTGCCCAGGACGCCATTAACAGGCCCGGCAAAAAGAAGAACATAAACAGCGCCCAGGTTCGGCGTTTCAATGCATTACGTGAAGAATTTACGGTCATAGATCACGTCAAAATAAGAAGAGGGAAGACAACATTAGCAAGGTTGTGTACATTTGTACACAATTGCAGAGAGAGGAAATGACATGCGTCGCGCTAACGATCCGCAACGGCGAGAAAAAATTATCCAGGCCACGCTGGAGGCGGTGAAACTTTATGGAATACATGCTGTTACGCACCGCAAAATTGCTACCCTTGCCGGGGTACCGTTGGGATCGATGACCTACTATTTTTCAGGAATTGATGAGTTGTTGCTGGAGGCGTTCAGCAGTTTTACTGAGATCATGTCCCGGCAATATCAGGCATTTTTTAGCGATGTTAGTGATGCTCCGGGCGCATGCCAGGCTATCACCGATATGATCTACAGCTCACAGGTTGCAACGCCGGATAATATGGAGCTGATGTACCAGCTCTACGCGCTGGCTAGCCGAAAACCGCTATTAAAAACGGTAATGCAAAACTGGATGCAGCGCAGTCAGCAAACGCTCGAACAATGGTTTGAACCCGGAACCGCCCGCGCGCTTGATGCGTTTATTGAGGGGATGACGCTGCATTTTGTCACCGACCGTAAGCCGCTATCGCGCGAGGAGATTTTGAGGATGGTTGAGAGGGTTGCAGGGTAGTAGATAAATTTTAGGCAACAAAAAACCCACCAACCTTGAACCGAAATGGCGGGGTTGATGGGCTCCACAAAATGGGGACATCAAAGAAAAGCAGTGGCACTAATTAAGACTGATGCCCTGCGGAAAAGTTCTGCGGTTGTGCAAAAAAATTTCATTTTCAGGGCAACTTCAGTTTTATCCTAATCCTGGCCATACCATGACGATGATTGTCCCTGCCAGCGTCAGCAGGACGTTGGCGATTGCGTAGGTGCCCGCATAGCCCAGCGCCGGGATGTTACTGCGAGCTGTATCACTGATGATCTCCATTGCCGGCGCGCAGGTGCGTGCGCCCATCATTGCGCCGAACAACAGTGCGCGGTTCATTCGCAATACATAAGCACCGAACAAGAAACAGATAACCACGGGCACCAGACTGACAATCAATCCGGCAATCAACATTTGACCGCCAATCGCGCCCAGGCCGTTATTAATACCGCTACCAGCGCTCAGACCAACGCCTGCCATAAACACCATCAAGCCGAACTCCTTCACCATGCTTAATGCACCCTGCGGAATGTAACCGAAGGTCGGGTGGTTAGCACGCATAAAGCCCAGCATAATTCCGGCGAATAACAACCCGGCAGCGTTCCCCATACCGAAACTGAATGTGCTGAACTGGAAGGTGATCATCCCGATCATTAGCCCAATCACAAAGAAGGCGCAGAATGCCAGCAAGTCAGTGACCTGGCTGTGAATCGAGATAAAGCCGATGCGATCGGCGATGGTTTTTACGCGGCGGGCATCGCCGCTGACTTGTAAAACGTCACCTTTGTTAAGCACGACGTTGTCATCAATCGGCATCTCAATCTGGCTACGTATGACGCGGTTAAGGAAGCAACCGTGATCGGTCAACTTCAGTTGTGCCAGGCGTTTGCCAACAGCGTTATGGTTTTTAACGACCACTTCTTCAGTGACGATACGCATGTCGAGAAGGTCACGATCGAAAACTTCTTTACCGTTACGGAAGCTGGGATCGAGTCGGGCGTGGGCGTCGGGGTAGCCTACCAACGCTATTTCATCGCCCATTTGTAGCACGGCATCACCGTCTGGATTTGCCAGAATCCCGTTACGCCGAATACGTTCAATGTAGCAGCCGGTTTGTCGATAAATACCCAGTTCACGCAGATTTTTGCCGTCGGTCCAGGCTACCAGCTCCGGGCCGACGCGGTAGGCGCGGATCACCGGCAAATAAACTTTACGGTTGGCATTTGTGTCCAGGCCACGTTCGCGGGCGATTTGCTGGGCGCTGGTCTGTAAGTCCTGATGCTGCAATTTCGGCAAGTAACGCGCACCAACAATCAAACTCACCAGACCGATTAAATAGGTTAAGGCATACCCGAGGCTCAGATTATCCAGTGCCAGTGAGAGCTGCCTGCTTTCCATGCCGGAATGACGCAGTGTATCGCCAGCACCGACCAAAACCGGTGTTGACGTCATAGAGCCTGCTAACATACCGGCCGTCAGGCCAATATCCCAGCCAAACAGCTTACCTAACCCTAAGGCGATCACCAGCGCACTGCCAACCATCACCAGTGCTAACATTAGGTAATTTTTCCCATCGCGAAAAAAAATGGAAAAAAAGTTCGGTCCGGCTTCGACCCCGACGCAGAAAATAAACAGCATAAAGCCAAGATTAAGCGCGTCGGTGTTAATGCTGAAATGTTGTTGGCCTAATAACAGCGATACGACTAAAACGCCAATGGAATTACCCAGTTGGATCGAACCAAGTCGTAATTTCCCGAGACATAGCCCAAGCGCGAGGACCACAAATAATAACAGAATGTAATTCCCATTTAACAATTCGGCGACGTTTATATTCACGGAGGCTAACTTCTTGTTTACTAGTAAGCTGTTGAAAGAAATGGTAATTTACGATAATGTTTTTTACCAGAATTCAGGGCGCAGATTCATTCAGCGCACCTAAACGATAGTAAAGTAACAATATATTTTACTAGTGTAATCACATTAGGTATCAACGGCTATATGAATTGCGTTGGCCTATATTAGCATGGAATGCGAAGCGGCTTTATCTTACTGAACGCCACACTGGCGAAAAATGTGTTCGATAGACGCAGTGTCAGGAGGAACGAGTGAAACATAAACAACGTTGGGCGGGGGCAATCTGCTGTTTTGTCCTCTTCATTGTGGTGTGCCTTTTTCTGGCGACGCACATGAAAGGCGCTTTTCGGGCTGCCGGGCATCCTGAAATCGGCTTGCTGTTTTTCATTCTTCCTGGAGCAGTTGCCAGCTTCTTTTCACAGCGTAGAGAAGTCCTGAAACCTCTGTTTGGCGCAATGCTGGCGGCACCCTGTTCAATGCTTATTATGCGGCTGTTTTTTTCACCGACGCGCTCATTCTGGCAAGAGCTGGCATGGTTATTAAGTGCGGTGTTCTGGTGTGCGCTGGGGGCACTGTGTTTCTTATTTATCAGTAGTTTGTTTAAACCACAGCACAGAAAAAATCAATAAAGCCCTCAACGCGAGGGCTTGTCAGACGATCAGGCGTCCAGATTCTCTTTCACCCATGCAGCAAAATCGGTATAGCCGCCGATATGTTGCTGATCGACAAAAATCTGCGGCACGGTTTCTACGGGTTTACCTGCCTTTTGTTGTAGATCTTCTTTAGTGATCCCTTCCGCACGAATATCAACATACTGATACTGAAAATCATCGCGTTCATTGCTCAATTTCTCAGCCAGATCTTTTGCACGCACACAGTAAGGGCAACCCGGACGACCAAAAATAACGGTTTGCATTATTTCTCTCCTCATAGATTTATGCCTGTAATGATCACGCTAAAATGTATTCGCTGAAAGTAGGTTTAACCTGTTGCATTAATTGCTAAAAGCTATAACTGTTAAACACAATACAGTGAAAAGTTTTAGACTGAAGGCTCACTTTGCAGAGGGAAGCGTATGCGCGCGATCGGTAAATTGCCTAAAAGCGTGTTGATACTGGAATTTATCGGAATGATGTTGCTGGCGGTGGCGCTGCTGTCGGTAAGCGGCTCCCTGTCGCTGCCTGAGCCATTTTCTCGGCCAGAAGTGCAGATTCTGATGATTTTTCTCGGTGTTTTGCTCATGCTTCCCGCTGCGGTGGTGGTTATTCTTCAGGTGGCAAAACGTCTTGCCCCACAGCTGATGAACCGTCCACCGCAATATTCACGTTCAGAAAGAGAAAAAGATAATGACGCCAACCATTGAACTTATTTGTGGCCATCGCTCCATTCGCCATTTCACTGATGAACCCATTTCCGAAGCGCAGCGTGAGGCGATTATTAACAGCGCCCGTGCGACGTCCAGTTCCAGTTTTTTGCAGTGCAGTAGCATTATTCGCATTACCGACAAAGCGTTACGTGATGAACTGGTGACGCTGACCGGCGGGCAAAAACACGTAGCGCAAGCGGCGGAGTTCTGGGTGTTCTGTGCCGACTTTAACCGCCATTTACAGATCTGTCCGGATGCACAACTTGGCCTGGCGGAACAACTGTTGCTCGGTGTCGTTGATACGGCAATGATGGCGCAGAATGCGTTAACCGCAGCGGAATCGCTGGGATTGGGCGGGGTATATATCGGCGGCCTGCGCAATAATATTGAAGCGGTGACGGAGCTGCTGAAATTACCGCAGCATGTTCTGCCGCTGTTTGGGCTGTGCCTTGGCTGGCCTGCGGATAATCCGGATCTTAAGCCGCGTTTACCGGCCTCCATTTTGGTGCATGAAAACAACTATCAACCGCTGGATAAAGACGCACTGGCGCAGTATGACGAGCAACTGGCGGAATATTACCTCACCCGTGGCAGCAATAATCGCCGGGATACCTGGAGCGATCATATCCGCCGAACAATCATTAAAGAAAGCCGCCCATTTATTCTGGATTATTTGCACAAACAGGGTTGGGCGACGCGCTAAAACCGCCACATCGATGTATGATACGCGGGCTTTTGACCAGGTCTGACAGAGAGGTGCAGGGTGAAAATTGCCATATTGTCCCGGGATGGAACGCTCTATTCGTGTAAGCGGCTGCGTGAAGCCGCTATACAGCGCGGTCACCTGGTTGAAATTCTTGATCCGCTTTCTTGCTACATGAACATAAATCCTGCGGCGTCTTCTATTCACTACAAAGGCCGCAAGTTACCCCATTTTGACGCAGTGATCCCGCGTATTGGCACCGCCATTACCTTTTATGGGACGGCGGCACTGCGCCAGTTCGAGATGCTGGGGAGCTATCCGCTCAATGAGTCGGTCGCCATTGCCCGGGCGCGTGACAAATTGCGTTCCATGCAACTGCTGGCGCGTCAGGGCATCGACCTGCCTGTCACGGGCATTGCGCATTCGCCGGATGATACCAGCGATTTAATCGACATGGTCGGTGGTGCGCCGCTGGTGGTCAAGCTGGTTGAAGGCACGCAGGGAATTGGTGTCGTGCTGGCGGAGACGCGCCAGGCGGCCGAAAGCGTGATTGACGCTTTCCGCGGTCTGAACGCGCATATTCTGGTGCAGGAATATATCAAAGAGGCGCAAGGGTGCGATATCCGCTGTCTGGTTGTTGGCGATGAAGTAGTCGCTGCGATTGAACGGCGGGCGAAAGAGGGCGATTTTCGTTCCAATTTGCATCGTGGCGGCGCGGCAAGCGTCGCCAGTATCACACCACAGGAGCGTGAAATCGCGATAAAAGCCGCGCGAACGATGGCGCTGGACGTTGCTGGTGTGGATATTCTACGTGCTAATCGCGGGCCGTTGGTGATGGAAGTGAATGCGTCGCCGGGGCTGGAAGGAATAGAAAAAACCACCGGTATCGACATCGCGGGTAAAATGATCCGCTGGATCGAACGCCACGCTACGACAGAATATTGCCTGAAAACGGGTGGTTAGTCGCAATCACATTACTGATCATGGTTTTGCCTGCGCTTTTTGCGTAAGCTGTGCCGGTCTTTTTATCGAAAGAGGTTGTACAAAATTATGACATCGCTGGTCGTTCCTGGTCTGGATACGTTGCGTCAATGGCTCGATGACCTGGGGATGAGTTTTTTTGAATGTGATAACTGTCAGGCTCTGCATCTGCCCCATATGCAGAATTTCGACGGTGTCTTTGATGCCAAAATCGATCTGATCGATAACACGATCCTGTTTTCTGCCATGGCGGAAGTCCGACCTTCAGCCGTATTGCCGCTGGCGGCGGATTTATCTGCCATCAATGCCAGTTCGCTGACCGTGAAAGCATTTCTTGATATGCAGGATGATAATCTGCCAAAGCTGGTGGTTTGCCAGTCTTTATCCGTTATGCAGGGCGTAACCTATGAGCAGTTTGCATGGTTCGTGCGTCAGAGCGAAGAGCAGATTTCGATGGTCATTCTTGAAGCTAATGCCCATCAACTGCTGTTACCGACTGACGATGAAGGGCAAAACAACGTTACCGAAAACTATTTCCTCCACTGATAACTCCTTTCGAGTACGCAGTCGCTGCCGCAGTGACTGCGTGCTGCAAAATTATCTGCTGTTTTTAACCTTTTCTTAAAGATTATTTCACTTCTCTTGTGCCGATTTGGCTTTATCACATAGAGCAAATACGCATAAAAATTTGTTAAATACCGTTTTTTAATCCGAGCTATAGTCTCAAACCCTGGCTAAAGTTATTCTTGCGATGCTTTTATATAGCGAGCAGTGCTGGCCGGGAGAGAGTTCTCTTTTCTTACACCGCGCCGATAAAAAATATGCACGTTTATTGCATATCTTTCAGTGTGACAACTTTTGTTCGTTTGTTAACGAACTTTCAGAAGGAAAGAGATATGACCGCCTTAAATAAAAAATGGCTATCGGGTCTGGTTGCGGGTGCTCTGATGGCCGTCTCTGTCGGCACGCTCGCGGCTGAACAAAAAACACTCCACATTTATAACTGGTCTGATTATATCGCTCCGGACACGGTGGCCAATTTTGAAAAAGAAACCGGTATTAAAGTCGTCTACGATGTTTTCGACTCTAACGAAGTACTGGAAGGCAAATTAATGGCGGGTAGCACCGGCTTTGACCTGGTGGTGCCGTCAGCAAGCTTTCTTGAACGCCAGTTGACTGCGGGAGTTTTCCAGCCGCTGGATAAAAGCAAATTGCCGGAGTGGAAGAATCTCGACCCGGAACTGCTGAAGTTGGTTGCCAAACACGACCCGGATAATAAATTTGCTATGCCCTATATGTGGGCGACGACCGGGATTGGCTATAACGTCGATAAAGTCAAAGCGGTACTGGGCGAAAACGCGCCCGTCGATAGCTGGGACTTGATCCTCAAGCCTGAAAATCTGGAAAAACTGAAAAGCTGCGGTGTCTCTTTCCTCGATGCACCAGAAGAAGTTTTTGCTACCGTGCTGAATTATCTCGGTAAAGATCCCAACAGCACTAAAGCAGATGATTACACCGGACCGGCAACCGATCTGCTGTTAAAGCTGCGCCCGAACATTCGTTATTTCCATTCATCTCAATACATTAACGACCTGGCAAACGGCGATATTTGCGTCGCTATCGGCTGGGCAGGCGATGTCTGGCAGGCGTCAAACCGCGCGAAGGAAGCGAAGAATGGCGTTAATGTCTCGTTCTCGATTCCGAAAGAAGGGGCGATGGCGTTCTTTGATGTCTTCGCCATGCCTGCGGATGCCAAAAACAAAGACGAAGCCTATCAGTTCCTGAATTACCTGCTGCGCCCGGATGTGGTGGCGCATATTTCCGACCATGTGTTCTATGCCAACGCGAACAAAGAAGCTACGCCGCTGGTGAGTGCGGAAGTCCGTGATAACCCGGGTATTTACCCGCCTGCGGATGTTCGTGCGAAGCTGTTCACTCTGAAAGTACAGGATCCGAAAATCGACCGTGTGCGCACCCGCGCGTGGACCAAAGTGAAGAGCGGAAAATAATCAGTTCAGATTGCTGAACAGGTATGACGGGGCTTCCCCTCACCCTAACCCTCTCCCCAAAGGGGCGAGGGGATGGTTCCAGCCTACAGATAGCCAGCAATAGACGTTCTGCGACAAATTAATCTGCCGGACGGGCGCACCACACCCGCCGGCAATTCGCACCATTATGGTGCGCTTGCACACATTCAATGCCGGAGAGCAGCCGTGAATGACGCTATCCCTCGCCCGCAGGCGAAAACCCGTAAGGCGCTGACGCCGCTATTAGAAATCCGCAACCTCACCAAATCCTACGATGGTCAACATGCGGTGGATGATGTCAGCCTGACCATCTACAAAGGTGAAATCTTCGCGCTGCTGGGCGCATCCGGCTGTGGCAAGTCCACGCTGCTGCGTATGCTGGCAGGTTTCGAACAACCTTCTGCCGGACAGATAATGCTTGATGGCGTCGATTTGTCACAGGTACCGCCTTACCTGCGCCCCATCAATATGATGTTTCAGTCTTACGCGCTGTTTCCGCATATGACCGTGGAACAGAACATCGCTTTTGGCCTGAAACAGGACAAACTACCGAAAGCGGAAATTGCCAGCCGGGTCAATGAGATGCTCGGGCTGGTGCATATGCAGGAGTTCGCCAAACGCAAACCGCATCAGCTTTCCGGCGGTCAGCGACAGCGTGTGGCACTGGCCCGAAGCCTTGCCAAGCGCCCGAAACTATTACTGCTCGATGAGCCTATGGGCGCGCTGGATAAAAAGCTGCGTGACCGGATGCAGCTTGAAGTGGTGGATATTCTGGAGCGTGTCGGTGTGACTTGTGTGATGGTCACCCACGATCAGGAAGAGGCGATGACCATGGCGGGGCGCATCGCCATTATGAATCGTGGGAAATTTGTCCAGATTGGCGAACCGGAAGAGATCTATGAGCATCCGACCACCCGCTACAGCGCCGAATTTATTGGCTCGGTTAATGTCTTTGAAGGTGTACTCAAAGAGCGCCAGGAAGATGGTCTGGTGCTTTATTCGCCGGGGCTGGTGCATCCACTGAAAGTCGATGTAGATGCTTCGGTGGTCGATAACGTGCCGGTACACGTAGCACTGCGTCCGGAAAAAATCATGCTTTGCGAAGAGCCGCCCGCCAATGGTTGTAACTTCGCGGTGGGGGAGGTGCTACACATTGCCTATCTCGGCGATCTTTCGGTGTATCACGTTCGTCTGAAAAGTGGGCAGATGATCAGCGCCCAGCTACAAAACGCCCATCGTCATCGTAAAGGGTTACCGACCTGGGGCGATGAAGTGCGTTTGTGCTGGGAAGTGGACAGCTGTGTGGTGCTGACGGTTTAAGGAGCAAAAATGAGTACACTTGAACCTGCTGCCCAGTCGAAACCGCCGGGCGGATTTAAGCTGTGGTTGTCGCAGTTGCAAATGAAGCATGGGCGCAAACTGGTGATTGCGCTGCCCTATATCTGGCTAATCCTGCTGTTTCTGCTGCCATTTCTGATCGTCTTTAAAATAAGCCTGGCGGAGATGGCGCGCGCCATTCCACCTTATACCGAACTGATGGAGTGGGCTGACGGGCAACTTTCCATCACTCTTAATCTCGGTAATTTCCTGCAACTGACCGACGATCCGCTCTATTTCGATGCTTATCTCCAGTCGCTACAGGTGGCGGCGATTTCGACTATTTGCTGTTTACTGATCGGCTATCCGCTGGCGTGGGCGGTGGCACACAGTAAGCCTTCGACCCGTAATATCTTATTGCTACTGGTGATCCTGCCGTCGTGGACCTCGTTTCTGATTCGCGTTTATGCCTGGATGGGAATATTAAAAAATAACGGCGTGCTGAATAATTTTCTGCTGTGGCTGGGGGTTATCGATCAACCGCTGACCATTCTTCATACCAATCTGGCAGTTTATATTGGCATTGTTTACGCCTACGTGCCGTTTATGGTGCTGCCGATTTATACCGCGTTGATTCGTATTGATTATTCGCTGGTGGAAGCTGCACTGGATCTCGGTGCACGACCGCTGAAAACGTTCTTTACTGTGATCGTGCCGCTGACCAAAGGCGGGATTATTGCCGGATCGATGCTGGTGTTTATCCCGGCGGTGGGCGAGTTTGTGATCCCTGAACTGCTCGGTGGCCCGGACAGCATCATGATCGGGCGCGTGCTGTGGCAGGAGTTTTTCAATAACCGCGACTGGCCGGTGGCCTCGGCGGTAGCGATCATCATGTTGCTGCTGCTAATTGTGCCGATAATGTGGTTCCACAAGCATCAGCAAAAAAGCGTGGGAGAACACGGATGAATAATTTACCGGTAGTTCGTTCGCCCTGGCGGATTGTGATTTTGCTGCTGGGCTTCACCTTTCTCTACGCGCCAATGCTGATGCTGGTTATCTATTCGTTTAACAGCTCGAAGCTGGTGACGGTGTGGGCCGGCTGGTCAACGCGCTGGTATGGCGAATTATTGCGCGATGACGCGATGATGAGTGCGGTTGGTTTAAGCCTTACAATTGCAGCCTGTGCTGCAACGGCGGCGGCTGTCCTCGGCACTATCGCGGCGGTGGTGCTGGTGCGTTTTGGCAGGTTTCGCGGATCAAATGGTTTTGCCTTTATGATCACCGCGCCGCTGGTGATGCCGGATGTGATCACCGGGCTGTCATTGCTACTACTGTTTGTCGCGCTTGCTCATGCCATTGGCTGGCCTGCGGACCGCGGTATGCTCACCATCTGGCTGGCGCATGTCACTTTCTGTACGGCTTATGTGGCAGTCGTTATTTCGTCGCGTCTGCGGGAACTGGATAGCTCGATAGAAGAAGCAGCGATGGATCTCGGTGCGACGCCGCTGAAAGTGTTTTTCGTCATTACGCTACCGATGATCATGCCCGCGATCATTTCTGGCTGGTTACTGGCTTTTACTTTGTCGCTTGATGATCTGGTGATCGCCAGCTTTGTTTCCGGGCCAGGAGCCACCACGTTACCGATGCTGGTTTTTTCCAGCGTGCGGATGGGGGTGAATCCGGAAATCAACGCCCTGGCAACATTGATCCTCGGTGCGGTCGGAATTGTCGGATTTATCGCCTGGTATCTGATGGCTCGCGCAGAAAAACAGCGGATACGCGACATCCAGCGTGCAAGACGTGGCTGAAGACACTAAAATTTGCCAACCTGGCTACATAATGCCGCGCATGTCGCGGCATTGTTTTCATGGAAGACGAAACGTTGGGATTTTTTAAGAAAACATCTTCATCTCATGCTCGCCTGAATGTGCCTGCGCTGGTGCAGGTGGCGGCGCTCGCCATTATTATGATCCGTGGCCTCGACGTGCTGATGATTTTCAATACGCTGGGCGTGCGCGGTATTGGCGAGTTCATTCATCGCAGCGTACAAACCTGGAGTTTAACGCTGGTCTTTTTAAGCAGTCTGGTGTTGGTTTTTATTGAGATCTGGTGTGCGTTTTCACTGGTGAAAGGGCGTCGCTGGGCGCGCTGGCTGTATCTGTTGACACAAATCACGGCCGCAAGTTACTTGTGGGCGGCTTCGCTGGGGTATGGTTATCCGGAGCTGTTCAGCATTCCCGGTGAATCAAAACGTGAAATCTTCCATAGCCTGATGCTGCAGAAGCTGCCGGATATGCTCATCCTGATGCTGCTGTTCGTTCCCTCGACCAGTCGGCGGTTCTTCCAGTTGCAATAATGTGTATAATCGTCGCCCCTGATGATGTGAAGGTCAATGTATGCAGTGCGCACTTTACGACGCGGGTCGCTGTCGTTCCTGTCAGTGGATAACGCAGCCGATTCCAGAGCAACTCTCCGCTAAAACCGCCGATCTTAAAAATCTGCTCGCCGACTTTCCGGTTGAGGAATGGTGCGCGCCGGTGTCAGGCCCGGAACAAGGGTTTCGTAATAAAGCCAAAATGGTGGTGAGTGGTAGCGTTGAAAAACCACTGCTCGGTATGCTGCATCGAGACGGCACACCAGAAGACCTTTGTGACTGCCCGCTTTATCCTGCCTCATTTGCGCCCGTTTTTGCGGCGCTAAAACCGTTTATCGCCCGAGCGGGGTTAACGCCCTACAACGTGGCGCGTAAGCGTGGCGAACTGAAATACATTCTGCTGACCGAAAGCCAGAGCGATGGCGGTATGATGCTGCGCTTTGTACTGCGTTCTGAAACCAAACTGGCGCAACTGCGTAAGGCGCTGCCGTGGTTACAGGAACAACTGCCGCAGCTAAAAGTTATTACCGTCAATATTCAGCCGGTACATATGGCGATCATGGAAGGGGAGACGGAGATCTACCTGACCGAACAACAGGCGCTGGCAGAGCGTTTTAACGACGTACCGCTGTGGATCCGTCCGCAAAGTTTCTTCCAGACCAATCCGGCGGTCGCCAGCCAGCTTTACGCTACCGCGCGCGACTGGGTGCGGCAACTACCGGTAAACCATATGTGGGATCTCTTCTGCGGCGTGGGGGGCTTTGGTTTACACTGCGCGACGCCTGACATGCAGTTAACCGGGATCGAAATTGCACCAGAGGCCATTGCCTGTGCGAAGCAGTCAGCCGCTGAACTGGGCTTAACGCGTTTGCAATTTCAGGCGCTGGACTCCACTCAGTTTGCCACCGCCCAGGGGGAGGTGCCGGAGCTGGTGCTGGTTAACCCGCCGCGCCGCGGCATTGGTAAACCGCTGTGTGATTATCTCTCAACGATGGCACCGCGTTTTATCATCTACTCCAGCTGTAACGCCCAAACCATGGCGAAAGATATCCGCGAACTGCCAGGTTACCGTATTGAACGGGTACAGCTTTTTGATATGTTCCCGCACACTGCGCATTACGAAGTGCTGACGCTGCTGGTGAAGCAATAAAAAAGCCGCAGGTGCGGCTTTCTGAATCTTACTGTGGGAACCACTGGTCATTGATTTTCTGATACGTGCCGTCAGCTTTAATTGCTGCCAGCGCGTTATTCAGTTTTTCCAGCAGAGCTTTGTTATCCGGACGTACAGCGATACCCAGGCCGGTGCCGAAGTATTGCGGATCGGTCACTTTTTCAGTCGCAACGCCCAGTTGCGGGTTGGTTTTCAGCCATTCATTAACCACCGCTGTGTCACCAAATACCCCATCAATACGACCATTTTTCAGATCGATAAAGGCATTCTGATAACTGTCATAGGAGACAGTTTTCACTTCCGGGTGCTGATCCTGAATATATTTCTGGTGCGTAGTACCGTTTTCCATCCCAATACGTTTGCCTTTCAGATCGGCAAACGTTTTGTAGGTATCTTTTTTGGCAATCACGACGGCTGAGTTTTCATAGTAGGGCGTGGTAAACGATACCTGTTTGCTACGCTCCGGGGTGATATCCATACCGGAGATTACGGCGTCATATTTTCTGAATTTCAGTGACGGGATCAGGCTGTCGAACGCGTGATTCGTAAAAGTACATTCTGCCTGCATTTGTTTGCACAAGGCTTTTGCCAGATCGATATCAAAGCCGACAATCTCATTATTAGCACCTATAGATTCAAAGGGTGGATAGGTGGCTGAAACGCCAAAATTGATTTTCTCTGCGGCAGAAGCACCGAAAGTAAAGGAAGCAAGTAAAGCGGCAAGAACTAACTTTTTCATGATGGAACTCCCGTCTGTCAATCTTATGATTTTTGGCCGTGTCTGCGGCATGGGATAACAATGCCATCAAGTGAATTTATATGCAATAAATATGATTAAATAATTTAAATGAAATAAAAAAAGACGGACAACTTAGTGAGTTGTCCGTCTTCATTATAAGAATTTATGCACTATGTAGGCCGAATAAGGCGTCCGCGCCGCATCCGGCATCAGCACGCAGCCAAATTAATTCCTTCGCTCAAACGCCAGTGCTTTACGCTCGATCAGACGCATCATCAGCGTCAGCAGGCCGTTGACGACCAGGTAAATAATCCCTGCCGCACCGAACACCATGACATCGTAGGTGCGTCCGTACAACAACTGGCTGTATCCCATCACTTCCATCAGCGTAATGGTGTAAGCCAGAGAGGTACTTTTGAACACCAGCACCACTTCGTTGGAATAAGAAGAGAGCGAGCGTTTAAAGGCATACGGCAGCAGGATCGCCAGCGTATCTTTTTTGCTCATTCCCAGGGCGCTACAGGACTGCCACTGACCTTCCGGGATCGCACGAATGGCACCGTAAAACAGCTGCGTGGTATACGCTGCACTGTTCAGCGACAACGCAATCAGCGCACACAGCCACGGTTCTGACAGCAAATGCCACAGTGCCGGATACTCCTGCAACGTCGGGAACTGGCCCGGCCCGTAATAAATCAGGAAGATCTGCACCAGCAGCGGCGTACCGGTAAACAGCGTGATATAACCCCGCACCAGCCACACCAGAACCGGCGTTTTCAGCGTCAGGATGATGGTAAAAATCAATGCCAGAATCAGTGCCACAATCAGCGAGGCAACGGTTAGCGTCAGGCTGGTGTGCAGCCCTTTCATCAGTTCGGATAAATACTCAAACATTAGCCAGGCCTCCGCTCAAAACGTGTCGCGCGCAGGTCAATGCGTTTGAGAATGTACTGACTGAGCAGGGTGATCACCAGGTAAATCGCCGCCGCCACAATGTACCAGGTAAATGGTTCCTGGGTACGAGTAGCAATGCTTTTGGTTTGTAGCATTAAATCATTCACACTAATCAAACTGACCAGCGCGGTATCTTTCAGCAGCACCAGCCACTGGTTACCGAGGCCAGGCAGCGCATGACGCCACATCTGCGGCATCACCAGACGGAAAAAGATAGCTGATTTCGACAGCCCCAGCGCCTGGCCGGATTCCCACTGACCCATCGGCACCGCTTTCAACGCGCCGCGCAGCGTTTGCGAGGCATAGGCGGCATACAGCAGCGACAGAGCGATGACACCACAAAGGAACGGGCTAACGTCGAAGTTCTCAATGTCCATCTGCACCGGGATCTGCACGAACCCAAGATTGATAGTGAAGCCATCCGAAAGCGTCAGCAGCAGCTGCGAGGAGCCAAAATAGATAAACAGCACCACCAGAATTTCTGGCAGGCCACGCAGAATGGTTACCAGCGCTGAACCTGCCCACGCGACAGGACGCCATTTTGCAGACTCCCATACCGCAAAGAACATCGCCAGCGCCAGCCCGACAATCAATGCACAAACGGCAAGACCGACGGTCATCCCGGCGGCGCTTGCTAAAGGAAAAAATTCATTCATCAGGAATTACTTCTGGAACCATTTGTTGTAGATGGTTTCGTAAGTGCCATCTTTCTTCACTTTTTCCAGCGCAGTGTTGAGTTTCTGCTGCAGTTCAGTGTTGCCCTGACGTACCGCGATGCCGAGGCCAGTACCGAAATAATCTTTATCGGTCACTTTATCGCCCACTGCCGCCAGTTTCGGGTTGTCTTTCAGCCACTCGGTGACCACTGCAGTGTCACCGAATACGCTGTCGATACGACCGTTTTGCAGATCCAGTTTTGCGTTCTGGTAGCTGTCATACGGAACGGTGGTGATTTCCGGGTGCTTATCCATAATGAACTTCTGGTGTGTCGTCCCGTTCTGAACGCCGACTTTTTTGCCTTTCAGCTGATCAACACTGGTGTATTTGCCTTGCTGACCCACAAATAGGGCAGAGTTGTCATAGTACGGCGTGGTAAACAGCACCTGCTTTTCACGCTCCGGAGTGATATCCATGCCCGCCATCACTGCTTCTACGCGACGGAATTTCAGGCTTGGGATCAGGCTGTCAAACGCCTGGTTAGAGAAAGTACAGGTTGCATCAATCTCTTTACACAGTGCCTGTGCCAGGTCGACGTCAAAACCAACGATCTGGTTGTTTGCATCAATCGATTCAAACGGAGGATAGGAGGCTTCGGTAGCAAAACGAATAGTTTCGGCAGCTGTGGCGGAAAGACTAAAACCTGCAATTAACGCGGCAATCAGAACTTTTTTCATTGTTGTTATCCCGAATATTAGTGAGAGAGATAGTTTTTAAATGCTTCGGTTTGCGGCTCGGTAAAGCAGCTCGCGTCGCCTTGTTCTACTATATGACCGTTTTCCATATACACTACTCGGCTGGCGGTTTTACGCGCCACTTCAACTTCGTGGGTGACGATCACCTGGGTAATATTCGTTTCTGCCAACTCACGAATGATGCTGACGATTTGTGCCGTAATTTCCGGATCCAGTGCGGCGGTCGGTTCATCGAACAGCAGTACCTGCGGTTCCATCATCAACGCACGGGCAATAGCAACACGCTGCTGCTGACCACCAGAAAGATGCAGCGGGTAACGATCGCTATAAGGTTTGAGACGCAGACGTTCCAGCAGTTTTTCTGCACGGGTCAGCGCCTGATCTTTGCTCAACCCCAGTACACGGCAGGGCGCTTCAATCAGGTTTTGCTGCACGGTCAGATGCGGCCACAGGTTGTATTGCTGAAACACCATGCCAACGTTACGACGCAAATCGCGAATCGCTTTGTCAGAGGGTGTTTTGGTGAAATCGAAATGGTTGCCTGCAATGTTGAGCGTACCGGAGCGCGGCATCTCAAGCAGATTGAGTACACGCAGCAGCGAGCTTTTACCCGCGCCGCTGGGGCCAAGTAACACCAGCGTTTCGCCCTGTGGGCAATCCAGCGTGATATCGAACAGCGCCTGATGCGCGCCGTAGAAGCAATTAATGCCGTTTAATTGAATACTCATTGACACTCGTATACTGGCAGTCTGATAGCTATTGAGGTCGAAGATAGTACCTTTGACAGAATAATTATGCAATATTTCTGCTTTAAAAGTTAAAAGCAAAGCGCATTATTCAATAAACATAGCACAAAATAACGGGGGCGGTGGTCGGCGAGCATAAATGTCGGCATTCCTCACGAAATGCCGGACAATTTACGGGGTTTATTGGTTGATCAAGGCGTTAGCGATTCTCGATGGACTGACGGAGCGTACCCGCTGTGGCATGAACGCTACCGCCTAAGTAGCGCACATCGTCGATGACCCAACACTGGCCTTCCTGAATCATTAACACTTCATCCTGCCAGCCCTGGTCACCCTGTTTGAGATCCACGCGCAATGGAATGTTACGGGCATCACGATTAGGGATAGTCGATGCACTGGCAACGTGGGCGCTGTCTGGCAAGGTGGTTCGACTGGAGAACGGATCGCTGCTTAACAATTCACGATGACTGTTATTGCGGCTGGCATCGCTAAGTAGGGTTGCCAGTTTGTCACTCAAATAGGGGCGCAGGGCGGTAATGTCATTGCTGCGATGTTGAATGCGGTAGTCATAGAATTGTTGAGCCACGCTGTCAGGGCCACCCTGGACACAGGAACCGGTGCGGGGGCCGTTATCTTTATAAGCTGGCGTGACGGTGGTACAGGCACTCAGCAGCAGTGCACATGGAATAAGTAGAGATAGTGAACGGTAGCGCATAATCATTTCCTTATTAGCTTGCTGTCTGCGTCACACTACGACCAAACGTTATCAGATTATTTAATACATTGTTTTTAATACAATTCTGAAACAATCTGAACACCTGATTGGGTTTGAGTCCATTGCTGGCTACCCACTCAAGGTTGCTCGTAGCTGACTTACTTAAATTACCCAAACAATAGACAGTGTAAACCATTTGTGAGGTTGAGCGTGTTATATGGCTGAAATGATCATTTAAGGTAAATATGATAGTTCTGAAATGGCGGGATAAATCCTCCTGTAGAGGTTAAGAGCATCTGCAAGAAGCCAGTTTCACATTTATAACGCGTGATAAATGAACGCGGTTATTGTCTAATCATTACAGAATTTTTCACATGCAATAAGAGATCCTGCGATTAAGATGATTGCTAAAATTACATTGTATTTTTGAAAATGAGCGAAATTTGATAGTCCCAGCTTTGACTTTTGATAATATTATATATGCTACAGTTGTGGGTAAAGAATTTAAGCTAATGAGTTTGAGCGAAGAATAAATCAAACTGTATCAGTGTTTCGTTAATTAATATGAGTATAAATGCGTTGTGCTTTTATAATAAAGCACGAGGAGTTCAGTGGAATATCTTTTCCCTTGGGTGATTTTTAATATGATAAACAATATATCTGATCAAGCATCATCATTTCCAGACACACAACTGAATCAAAGTGATAATTTCCTCGATTCACTGAGGGAATTTTTCGCGATATTAAATTCCAGTCGTAAGGGTGAGTTGTCTACATGGGACACCATCTACTTGCATCTGATATTAGCAATAAATGCTGATAGTGATCTCATAAAAAATGATGAGTTGCTAGCGGAAAATATTCCATCAGCGAATTATCAATTTAATATATTTTTTAGTAATGCTTTCAAGATTGATGTTAAAAAATATCTTGGCAAATCAGAAGATAACGAAGTTGAAATAAAAGTGAGTAATGAAAGAATTACCATTGGAATACGTAATGTATCGAATGGGAAACTTGAAAGACAAAAATTTCTTTTCCCACTGGACTATGAGAATAAATTACAACATCAATTAGACAAGTATTTTACGATTGAATCGCACCCATTATTATACAGGCATACTATGGGTAGTAAGATTGCGAATGTGATTTTTGAAAAATTATACAGTCGTATTGACTTTAACAAAGAGCAATATATATCCTTTATAAAGGATGCGTTTATTCATTTTTATGATTATAGCAGGCGATATGCAATTAGTGAGAATATCGAAAAAGACGCTGTAACAAACAATATCGCATTGATGGGTACTTTTTATGACAGTGAAAATACGTCAGGTGAGGTTTTAAATAATGATTTTACAGAAGAAGAGTCATTTGAAACTGCGTTAGATGTAGAGCATGCAATAGTGCTTGGATTTGCTGATGATAATTTTGAAACAAAACCTGTTCAATATCAGGATTTATTAACACGATTTAGTGCCTTTCAAGATACCGTGTTTAATCTGTTTCCTGAAATGCACTCTGCGCATTACAACGATATTTGTAGCGTAAGTGTGGATATGACAAAGGGAACGCAATGCATGATCCACTTGATGGTGAATGAAGAAGTTTTCATGTCGTTGCCTGTTCCAGTTGCCACGATGGTATGTGAAGATGCAACTAATTTAGTCAATCTTAAAACACTACTCAATAATGGATGCTTTATTAAATATAGTCATTTTAATGACGTGGCATTAATAAAGCAAAACATAAATAATCTCCATTTATCACATACTGTTGTGAATGAAAGTATATTGAAGAAGTGTTGCTTTGAAAACGGCAGTTTAGGTAATATTAAAATAACAAATAGCAATGTAATAAACAGTGTATTCAAAAATATTTCGTTTAGATCTGTTAAAATTAACAACGTAAATACTCATTCTTTAAAATTTATTAACTGCAATTTTTTCAATGTTGATATGATAAGAGTTAATTTCAGTAAATGTCTTTTTCATGACTGTAGTATGCATGGTGTCAAGATAAAACCCTGGTTGCCAGTAAAATGGACAAAAGAATTAATAAATGATTATTTGTATGGCTGTTTACTTTCACTGTATTCTATCTGCGTAAGAGATATATTTAATATGAATGCGGGGAATAACGTGAAGGTTGCAGCGGATGCTTTCCTTGAAATTCTTTTCTCTCTTAAGAATAAATATTGTATTAAACTATTAAACGCTCAAGAACGGGCGTTTATATACGAGTTTGCAAGAATGATTTTTGCATATATTAATGACAAAAACATTGAGATCTTATTACTTACTTGTTTTGCCGAGGTCGATCAAAAAGCAATCCAGAGGTATGTTCCTCAGCCACAAGATGCGGAAAAATTTTGGAATAATTTACAGTATAAGTTGACTCTTTCCGCTCATTAATGTTGCTGGTACTACATAATACGACAGGTAAGCGGTGCCCTATAATGAAACTAATATCGGGTTATGCAACGGATAATCGTAAAGGCTTAAGTAGGTGTTTTTGACACAATGAGATGATTTCCTAAACTGATCAAAACCTTCTTCCCAACATGGCATATCAGTCCGATAATGCTTTAGAGATCGAAGGCTTAACAAACAAGGAGATCGATCATGCAATTTTCTACAACCCCAACTCTGGAAGGCCAGACCATCGTCGAATATTGCGGTGTGGTGACCGGCGAAGCGATTTTAGGTGCCAATATTTTCCGTGATTTCTTTGCCGGTATCCGCGATATCGTTGGTGGACGCTCCGGTGCCTACGAAAAAGAGCTACGTAAAGCGCGGGAGATCGCCTTTGAGGAACTAGGCTCCCAGGCGCGGGCACTGGGGGCCGATGCTGTGGTTGGTATTGATATCGACTACGAAACGGTCGGGCAAAACGGCAGTATGCTGATGGTTAGCGTCAGCGGTACGGCGGTGAAAACGCGTCGATGAGAAGAGTCTTCTGGCTGGTCGCCGCCGCTCTGTTACTGGCAGGGTGTGCCGGCGAAAAAGGCATTGTCGAGAAAGAGGGATATCAGCTTGATACCCGACGCCAGGCGCAGGCGGCGTATCCGCGCATTAAAGTGCTGGTGATCCACTACACCGCAGATGATTTTGATAACTCGCTGGCGACACTGACCGATAAGCAGGTCAGTTCGCATTATCTGGTGCCTGCTGTGCCACCGCGATACAACGGTAAACCGCGCATCTGGCAACTGGTGCCGGAACAGGAGCTGGCCTGGCATGCGGGAATTAGCGCCTGGCGCGGGGCAACGCGCCTTAACGACACCTCTATTGGCATTGAGCTGGAAAACCGTGGTTGGCAGAAATCATCCGGAGTGAAATATTTTGCCCCGTTTGAACAGGCACAGATTCAGGCGCTTATTCCGCTGGCGAAAGATATTATTGCCCGTTATCACATCAAGCCGGAAAACGTAGTGGCGCATGCGGATATTGCGCCGCAGCGCAAAGACGATCCGGGGCCGTTATTCCCCTGGCAACAACTGGCGCAGCAGGGGATTGGTGCCTGGCCGGATGCGCAACGGGTGAACTTTTACCTTGCCGGGCGCGCGCCGCACACACCGGTAGATACCGCATCATTGCTGGAGCTTTTGGCGTGCTACGGTTATGACGTTAAACCTGATATGACACCGCGCGAGCAGCGGCGCGTGATTATGGCGTTCCAGATGCATTTCCGCCCGACGTTATACAACGGCGAAGCGGATGCAGAAACTCAGGCGATTGCCGAAGCGTTGCTGGAGAAATACGGGCAGGATTAGCGCGGCAGTTTTCCGTGGTCGCGTAGCCAGGCGGCAGTTTTCTCAATACCTTCATCCAGGGTGAGGACTGGTTGATAACCTAACTCTTCCTGCGCACGCGTAATATCCAGCGTAAAGTCAAAATTCAACTTGGAGACGCCGTAGTGGGTCAGCGGCGGCTCTTTTGCTGACTTGCGGCCTAAACGCTCCATGCTGCGGGCGATCATATCCAGCATCGGGTAGGGGACGGAACGAATACGACAGTCAATATTCAACTCGTCGATCAGCTTCTGCACGATGCTGCGCAGTGTGCGATGCTCGCCGTTGGTGATGTTGTACACACGCCCGGAAGGTAGCTTATCGCAGGCTTCCTGGCTTGCCAGCCACATGGCGTGCACGGCATTTTCATAGTAGGTCATATCGACCAGCGCACTGCCGCCGTGCGGTAACAGAATGCTGCCGTAGTGGTGCATCATATGCGCCAGACGGGGGATAAAGACTTTATCGTGCGGTCCGAACAGACTTTGTGGGCGCAGAATAGTAAAGCGCGTTTGTGGATTCGCCTGCGAAAGCATATTGATCACTTCTTCGCTGGCTGCTTTGCTGCGGGCAAACTCGTTGGCAAAGCGGTGAGGGCGAAAATCTTCTTTAATATCGCGATGGTGGTGATAATCGAAGTACAGGGAGGGGGAAGAGATATGAATAAAGTTACGCACACCCCAGGCGACAGCCCATTCACCCAGGCGGCGAGTGGCGCGAACGTTAGCCAGATCGAAAGCCTGTTGTGTCCCCCAGGGCGAGGTAAAGCTGGAGCAGTGCCACAGCGTATCAATGCCCGCGAGCATCACTTTAGCTTGTGATGAGACCAGCTCGGTCAGATCCGCCGGAACAAACTCTGCGCCCATTTTTTCCAGCAATTTACCCATTGCCTCGTTGCGACCGGTCGCTCGCACGCTGATGCCTTTCTGGCATAAAAACTCTACCGCGTTTCGACCTAAGCCGCTGGTGGCGCCGGTAACCAGTACCTTCATATCAATCCACTGTTGTTGAGAAAATGACGTGCGCATTCTTCCGTGATTTCCCCCATGATGCAATGGGAAACATGAAAGAATAACGCAGGTTTTGTCGATTAATCTGTGCTTTGTTCTGCCAGTCTGGCGATTCGTTTTGCCATTCCGCGAAAAATAAACAGATGCGCGGGGATCATCAATAACCAGTAAAACAGCCCCGGCATACCGTGCGGATGCCAGAATGCGCGAACATCGATAGTACGATAGTCGCCTTTATCTTCCAGGGTAAAACACAGTCGTCCCAGCCCCGGCGCTTTCATGCCAAATAACAGCGTAAGTTGTTTTTCCGGTTCAACGACAATCACTTTCCAGCTATCCACCGCATCGCCGGTCTGCAAATATTCACGCCCCGGGCGGCCTTTCGCCAGCTTATGACCGATCGCGCGGTCCATCAACGCCCGGGTTTGCCACAAAATATTGCCAAAGAAATAACGCTCTTTACCGCCGATTTGATTCACCACCTGCCATAAAGCCGCAAGGCTGGCAGACGTTTTAACGGTAAACCCCGCCTGTTTGGCGAAATAACCGTACTCCGGTCGCCAGCGGGCAAAGGCCTGAGCGTCGTATCCCCAGTCGCTGGAGTTGACCAGCTTTTCTTCCTCTTTCAGGGTGCGACGTACCGCGTCATCGAAAGCAATCAGCCGTTGTGGGATGAGTGCACGTAACGCGGTGTCATCTGCCAGCAGATCGTGTTTCAGCCCCTGAATCAACGCTTTGGCGGTGGTGGGCGGTACGGAAGTAATCACATTGAGAAACCACACCGAAATCCAGCGGGTCGGAAAGGGGATGGGGATCAACCAGCGGCGCTTACCGCTCACCGCCATAAAATGTTCAAACTGTTGCTGATAACTGAGCACTTCTGGTCCGGCGGCTTCGAAGATGCGATGTTCGCTGGCCGGATGATCTAACAGCGCCACCAGATAGTGCAGCAAGTTTTCCAGCGCGATGGGCGTGGTGCGTGAACGAACCCAGCGTGGCGGCGTTAACACTGGTAGGTTGTAGACCATATCGCGCATGACTTCGAACGCCGCTGAACCTGCGCCAACGATTATTCCGGCACGCAATTCGGTCACCGGGACACCCGCTTCACGAAGAATATCCGCCGTAGCCTGACGGGCGCGCAGATGGTCAGACTGCTCATGTGGCGGGGCCTGCAACGAACTGAGAAAGATTAATTGCTTAACTGGGACTTCACGTAGCGCATCGCGGACGTTGAGAGCCACCTGGCGCTCCTGAGCGATAAAATCGCCGCCTTCGCCCATGCTGTGTACCAGAAAATAGACCGTATCGATATCCTGCAACAGGGCCGGAAGGTTATCCGGCCAGCTGAGATCGACTTTATGGCAACTGACGTTTGCCAGTTGCAGCTTTGCAAGCCTGTCGACATGACGTGCCGCCGCCAGGATCTGATGCCCTTGCTGGCTGAGAGTTCGCACCAGATGCTGACCAATGTAGCCACTGGCACCGAGAACTAAAATGCGTTGCGGCACGTCTCCCTCCTTAACGCGCCAGGAATGCGCGCCAGTGGGCGGCGACTTCAGCCAGTTGCTCGCGCGAGACGTCGAGATGGGTCACCAGGCGGACAATCGGCGAGGCGTTAATCAGCACGTTTCTCGCTTTCATGTATTCGCCTAACGCGGCAGCATTTTCTTCCCCGACGCGAACAAACAGCATATTGGTGTCCTGACGCATCACATCCGCGCCTGCTTCACGCAGCTGCTCCGCCATCCAGGCGGCATTGTCATGATCTTCCTGCAAGCGTGCGACGTTATTTTTCAGGGCATACATCCCGGCGGCAGCCAGAATGCCGGACTGGCGCATCCCGCCACCTGTCATTTTCCGCCAGCGAATTGCACGTTTAATGTAGTCACGGTTACCGACCAGTAACGAACCGACTGGCGTACCAAGACCTTTCGACAGGCAAATGGTGAACGAATCACAATATTGCGTGATCTCTTTCAGTTCGCAGCCGTAAGCCACCACGGCATTAAAGATGCGTGCACCGTCAACATGCAGCGCCAGATTGCGCTCGCGGGTAAATTCCCATGCTTCTTTCAGGTATTCTCGCGGCAACACTTTGCCGTTGTGAGTGTTTTCCAGACTGAGTAATTTGGTGCGGGCGAAATGGATATCGTCGGGTTTGATCTTCATCGCCACTTTATCCAGCGGTAGCGTGCCGTCGGCAGCCGCGTCGATGGGTTGCGGCTGAATACTGCCCAGCACCGCTGCGCCACCGGCTTCAAACAGATAGTTATGCGCGGCCTGACCGACAATATACTCTTCGCCGCGTTCGCAGTGACTGAGCAGAGCGACCAGGTTGGCCTGAGTGCCGGTAGGCAGAAAAATGGCGGCTTCTTTACCGGAAAGCTCTGCCGCATAGTCCTGCAGAGCATTAACGGTAGGGTCGTCTCCGTAAACGTCGTCCCCAACCGGGGCGGCCATCATCGCTTCGAGCATGGCGCGGCTCGGTCGGGTAACGGTATCACTGCGTAAATCAATCATGGCATGTCCTTATTATGACGGGAAATGCCACCCTTTTTACCTTAGCCAGTTTGTTTTCGCCAGTTCGATCACTTCATCACCGCGTCCGCTGATGATTGCGCGCAACATATACAGGCTAAAACCTTTGGCCTGTTCGAGTTTGATCTGCGGTGGAATGGCTAACTCTTCTTTGGCGACCACCACATCCACCAGCACCGGACCGTCGATGGAGAAGGCGCGTTGCAGGGCTTCATCGACTTCAGAGGCTTTTTCCACGCGAATACCCGTAATTCCGCACGCTTCGGCAATGCGGGCAAAGTTGGTGTCGTGTAGTTCGGTGCCGTCAGTCAAATAGCCACCAGCTTTCATCTCCATCGCCACAAAGCCCAGCACGCTGTTATTAAAGACGATAATTTTCACCGGCAGTTTCATCTGCACTACTGAGAGGAAATCGCCCATCAACATGCTAAAACCGCCATCGCCGCACATGGCGACCACCTGACGTTCCGGCTCGGTTGCCTGCGCGCCCAGCGCCTGCGGCATGGCGTTAGCCATCGAACCGTGGTTAAACGAACCTAACAGGCGACGCTTGCCGTTCATTTTTAGATAACGTGCCGCCCACACCGTTGGCGTACCAACGTCACAGGTGAAAATAGCGTCATCGGCGGCAAAATGACTAATTTGCTGCGCCAGATATTGCGGGTGAATGGCTTTCTCGCTCGGTTTAGCTAAATCGTCCAGCCCTTTGCGGGCGTCGCGGTAATCTTCCAGCGCTTTATCCAGAAACTTGCGATCGGTTTTTTCTTCCACCAGTGGCAGCAATGCACGCAGAGTCGATTTGATATCGCCGACCAGTGCCATATCCACCTTGCTGTGAGCGCCGATGCTGGCTGGGTTGATATCAATCTGAATGATTTTGGCATCGGTCGGGTAGAACGCGCGGTATGGAAATTGTGTGCCGAGCAGCACTAAGGTGTCGGCATTCATCATAGTGTGAAAACCTGACGAAAAGCCGATTAATCCCGTCATTCCAACATCATATGGGTTATCGTATTCGACATGTTCTTTACCGCGCAGGGCATGAACAATAGGGGCTTTAATTTTCCCGGCAAACTCAACTAACTCTTTATGCGCCCCCGCGCAGCCGCTGCCACACATCAGGGCGATATTGCTGGAATAACGCAGCAGTTGCGCCAGTTTGCGTAACTCTTCTTCTTCCGGCGTCACGACTGGCTGTGGCGCATGATACCAGTGCGAGGTTGCCCCTTCTGGCGCAGGTTTTAACGCCACGTCGCCCGGTAATACGACAACGGAAACGCCACGGTTAAGCACCGCTTTGCGCATGGCAATCGCCAGCACTTGTGGGATTTGCTCCGGGCTGGAAACCAGCTCGCAATAGTGACTACATTCGCGGAATAGCTCTTGTGGGTGGGTTTCCTGGAAATAGCCGCTGCCAATTTCGCTGGAAGGGATATGAGCGGCAATCGCCAGTACCGGAACGTGATTGCGGTGGCAATCGAACAGGCCGTTGATTAAGTGCAGGTTTCCGGGGCCGCACGATCCGGCACAGACCGCCAGTTCTCCTGAAAGTTGTGCTTCAGCGCCAGCGGCAAAGGCCGCCACTTCTTCATGGCGGGTGGACATCCACTCGATGGTGCCCATGCGATTAAGACTGTCGCTAAGACCGTTCAGAGAGTCGCCCGTGACTCCCCAGATGCGTTTCACGCCTGCCGATTCGAGTGTTTTGGCGATATAAGCTGCAACCGTTTGTTTCATGGTTCTCCATCTCCTGAATGTGATAACGGTAACAAGTTTAGTTCATCTGACGGAGGGGGAAGGGATGGGAGAAAAAGGAGGCACTAACGGTTAAATAGCCCGATGACAGGAATATCATCGGGCATAAGGCGATTATGCGAGAACCAAATCTCCCTGCGGATGGCAGGAGCAGGCCAGTACGTAACCTTCAGCGATTTCGGCGTCGGTCAGCGTCATTGTGCTGCTTACCGTATATTCACCGGAAACCACTTTCGTCTTACAGCAGCCGCAAACACCTGCACGGCAGGCGGCGACAACCGGAACTTTATTGCTTTCCAGCGCCTCCAGTAGCGTGGTGCCAACCGGAGAGTAAAATTCTCGTGCCGGTTGCAGTTTGGTGAATTTCAGACCGCTGGTCGCCGCTTCCGCTACTGGGGTGAAGAATTTCTCTTTAAAGAAACGCGTCACGCCGAGCGCTTTCACTTCCTGCTCTACCCAATCCATATACGGAGCCGGGCCGCAGGTCATCACGGTACGTGAGGTTAAGTCAGGGACACCTGCCAGCAGTTCGCGAGTGAGACGACCAGCGATAAAGCCTTCGGTAACGTTATTTTCTGCCACCAGCGTCACCGGATAGTTGCGCCACTCATCGGCGAAAATAACATCCTGCGGCGAACGCACGTTGTAGATCACCTGCACATCGGCCTGCGGACGGTTCTTCGCCAGCCAGCGACGCATCGACATAATCGGCGTGACGCCGCAGCCTGCCGCCAGCAACAGGAATTTATCTTCTGCTTTATCGTCGCAGGTAAATTCCCCCATCGCGTCCGAAAGCCAGAGATAATCACCGCGTTTTACATCGCGCGTCAGCCACTGGGAGCCGACACCGTCATCAATCCGCCGCACAGTCAGGGTGATGTATTCACTCACGCCTGGCGTGGAGGAAATGGTGTAAGCACGCAGCGTTTCCGCTGAGTTACGCACGCTGACCAGTGCATATTGCCCGGCGCGATATGGGTAGTAATCGTGGCAAATCAGGGAAATCGTCCACACATCCGGCGTTTCTTGCGTAATGTGATGAACCTGCATCCGCCACGGGCATTGATTCGTTGGCATCGTCATCGACAAACTCCTTACGCGCTCAACAGTTGCTTCATGTCTTCTTCAACAGTGGTGATAGAACGCAGGCCGAATTTCTCGTTCAGCACCGCCAGCAGGTCTGGTGTCAGGAAACCAGGTGCAGTCGGGCCGGTGACGATATTTTTCACACCCAGAGAAAGCAGTGTCAGCAGAATGACAATCGCTTTCTGTTCAAACCAGGAGAGCACCAGTGACAGCGGCAGATCGTTGACACCGCAGCCCAGTTTTTCTGCCAGCGTTACCGCCAGAATAATTGCTGAGTAAGCATCGTTACACTGACCAGCATCCACCAGACGCGGCAGACCTTCGATATCGCCAAACTCGAGTTTGTTAAAGCGATATTTACCACAGGCGAGAGTGAGGATCAGGCAGTCATCCGGCACGCTGGTGGCGAAATCGGTGAAGTAGTGACGCTCGCCGCGTGCGCCGTCACAGCCGCCAAGCAGGAAGATATGACGCAGTTTTTCACGGCTTACCAGATCAATCAGCGTATCCGCTGCGCCAAGCAGCGTTTGACGACCAAAGCCCACGGTGATCAGGTGCGGAATTTCGCTGTACGGGAAGCCCGCCATTTGTTGCGCCTGGGCGATGACCGCAGAGAAATCTTCGCCATCCAGATGACGCACACCCGGCCAGCCAACAATGCTGCGGGTCCAGATACGATCGTCATAAGCGCCTACGGTTGGGTCGATGATGCAGTTCGAGGTCATCATGATGGGGCCAGGGAAACGAGCGAACTCCACTTGCTGATTCTGCCAGCCGCTGCCGTAGTTACCGACCAGATGCTTGAATTTACGCAGCTCCGGGTAGCCATGCGCAGGCAGCATTTCGCCGTGGGTGTAGACATTAACGCCCGTGCCTTCGGTCTGTTCCAGCAGGTTGTAGAGATCTTTGAGATCGTGACCGGAAATCAGAATGCATTTACCTGCCGTCGCTTTGACGTTGACCTGGGTTGGGGTCGGGTGACCGTATTTACCGGTTTCGCCTGCGTCCAGAATGCTCATCACTTTGAAGTTCATCTGGCCGATTTCCATTGAACACTCAAGAAGCGCGTTCATATCGGCAGGCCAGGTCCCCAGCCACGCCATGATTTTATGGTACTGGGCGTAAATATCGTTGTCGTATTGACCGAGAACATGCGCGTGTTCCATATAGGCCGCCGCACCTTTCAGGCCATACAGGCACAGCAGACGCAGGCCGAGAATGTTTTCGCCAATCGCCGCTTTATCTTTGTTAGGGGTAAATTCTGCCGCCTGACGTTGCAGCTCGCCGAGATCATCGCTCACCAGTTGCAGGTCAGCCATCGGGTTATCGACGCGGGCGTTGGCATCTACAGCCAGGCATTGTGCTTTCAGCGCCTCGCGCAGGGCAATTGCTTCACGAGCGTAGCCGACAATACGCGGAGAATCGAAGTTAACGTTGGTCAGGGTTGAGAAAAATGCGCGTGGCGCAAAGCTGTCTATATCGTGGTTGATGATGCCGTATTCACGCGCTTTTACCGCCCAGGCCGAAAGCCCTTGCAGCGCCGCGATGAGTAAATCCTGAAGGTCAGAGGTTTCCGCCGTTTTACCACACATCCCCTGCGCGTATGAGCAGCCGTTTCCTGCCGGAGTACGGATAGTTTGTTCACATTGCACACAAAACATGATCACACCTTTTAAAGTTATATTTAATATACATGTTTAAGGTTAAGACGCTTAACGCGGGGATAAAAGGGATTTTTTATGCAACTTTAAGGGAGATTGATTTAGCGCAATTTTGGCGGCAGGGATCTACCGCCAGAGAGGTATTACGCGGAAAAAAAGGCGATGAGGATCGGCACTAACAGGCTAAGAATAAAACCGTGAACAATCGCCGCCGGGACCATATCCAGCCCGCCAGTACGTTGAAGAACGGGCAGGGTGAAATCCATTGATGTGGCACCGCATAAGCCCAGTGCAGTAGAGCGGCTGCGGCGAATCAGCCCAGGGATCAACATAATAGCAATCAGCTCACGGGCCAAATCATTAAAAAACGCCGCGCTCCCGATTACCGGACCAAAAGATTCAGTTAATAAAATACCGGAAAGAGAATACCAGCCGAAACCGGAGGCCATTGCCAGCGCGGTATTGATGGGAAGATCAAGAATAAAGGCGTTAATTAAACCACCAATTAATGAACTGGCAACCACCACCACGGCGACAATCATTCCCCGGCGATTAAGGACAATCTGCTTTAAGGTCATGCCATTATTGCGCAACTGAATACCGACGAGGAAAAGTAGCAGAATTAAGGTGTATTCACTGGCTTCGGTCGCGTGTTGTAAGAAAGCCAGTCCACTCAGGCCAATGGCAAAACCAATCACTACTACGCCGCACAGTTTTAGCGACTCCAGCGCCATCGCAATACGCGACGGGAGTTTTTCTTGCTGGTGGTGGTTGCGCCACGGCAGACCGCGCTCCAGCCACAACAACGCAATAATATTGCAGAGTAAAATAATGGTAATGCTGACGGCGGAATAATGCAGAATTGCCAACAGGTTACTGGCGAGGTTATCGAGAAACGCCAGACTGATACCCATAAAAAAGAGAATAAGGTAAACCATCCAGCTTAAGAGCTGATTAATAACTCTTAATGCAGCTTTTTGGCGAAGAGGAATGAGGTAACCCACAATCAGGGGAACCAGAATGATTAACAGCCCAGAAAACATGAAAACCCAGTCCTTGCAAAGATGAAGTCGAAATGCGCGATGACACACTACTGAAAGCGGAAGGACGAGTAAAGTTGCAATTAAAAGGAAATGTTATGCATAAGGATCGGTAGGGTATTCATTTTCATTTAAAGATATTCTTGCGCTTTAATTACAAACCGCACCGGTGTTGGTGGCGTCAAAATCGCCGAGGCGTTCCCTGAAGGCCGGGGCAGCCCACATGGATGTGGGCTGAGGGCGCGTTTTACAGGGATGTTACCTCGCGCCCGACCCGGTAGCCGCAAGGGATAAGTCGAGGGCACCGCGCAGCGGCGATTTTGTTCGCCAGAGCCCGGGGGTGCAGGGGGCGGCGGCGATTGGCCGCCCCCTGCGCGCTCCCTGCGCCAGTGACTATATGTGGCTTAACACATCAAGGAGCGCAACAGGAAGATGAATCAATATATTTAAAAAAGGCCTGACATTGCGCCAGGCCTTCTGCGTTAATTAATTACGTTTTTCCAGTAGAGTCCGGTAAATCAGACCACCGATAATGCCGCCGACAATTGGCACCACCCAGAAGAACCACAGTTGTTCTAATGCCCAGCCGCCCTGGAAGATAGCAACCGCGGTGCTGCGCGCCGGGTTAACAGAAGTGTTAGTCACCGGAATACTGATTAAGTGAATCAGGGTTAAGGCCAGACCAATAGCGATCGGCGCAAAACCTGCCGGAGCGTATTTGTCGGTTGCACCGTGGATCACTAACAGGAAGCCCGCACTCAATACCAGTTCAACTACCAGCGCGGAAAGCATGGAATAACCGCCTGGCGAATGCTCGCCATAACCGTTAGAAGCAAAACCGCTGGCTGCCGCGTCAAAACCCGTTTTACCACTGGCAATTAAATACAGCAGCGCCGCCGCAACAATACCGCCGACAACCTGGGCAATTACGTAGCCAACGACTTCTTTTGCCGGGAAACGTCCGCCAGCCCATAAACCAATAGTGACCGCCGGGTTAAAATGACCACCAGAAATATGACCAACAGCAAAGGCCATCGTCAGAACGGTCAGACCGAATGCCAGCGCCACGCCGGCAAAACCAATGCCTAATTCCGGGAAGCCTGCGGCCAGTACGGCACTACCACAGCCACCAAAAACAAGCCAGAAAGTACCAAAACATTCAGCTGCTAATTTTCTGAACATATCCACCTCAATTAAAAATTGACCCTGTGAAAAATATGGTCGTTTTATAGGGTCGTCGTAAAAAAGTGACGACGGAAATAATGCGCGGCTATTTTAAAAACGAAGGCGAGTCATTCACCAGATAAATAAATCCAGTAAATTTGATTTAGGGCAACAGCGGGTTGCCCCATATAGTCATTTGTCTGATTGACAGTGTAGTGCAAGCGAAAGATTTAATCCTTTAGGCGTAATAAAAAATAATTTATCATGCTAATTATTTGATTTTGTTGTTTTTGCAGGCTTATCAGCAAGAGGGAGTATAACGCGATTATTCGCTCATTTTTCAGACATTTGCCATGCTTAAATGTGATGTCATCACGTATTAGTAAGGCCTTTCCCGTTATACTGCCAGCGTAAAGGATAAGTCACATATTTCTGGAGGGGATATGATTCTTGAGCGCGTTGAAATTGTGGGTTTTCGCGGTATCAACCGTTTGTCGTTGATGCTGGAACAAAACAACGTCCTGATTGGGGAGAACGCGTGGGGTAAATCCAGCTTGCTGGACGCCTTAACCTTGCTGCTATCGCCAGAATCAGATCTCTACCATTTTGAGCGCGACGATTTCTGGTTCCCGCCGGGAGATATCAACGGGCGAGAACATCATCTGCATATTATTTTGACCTTCCGCGAATCGCTGCCAGGCCGACATCGGGTTCGCCGTTATCGGCCGTTGGAAGCGTGCTGGACGCCATGCACTGATGGCTATCACCGTATTTTTTATCGTCTGGAAGGGGAGAGTGCGGAAGACGGCAGCGTGATGACACTGCGCAGTTTTCTCGATAAAGACGGACATCCGATTGATGTTGAGGATATTAACGATCAGGCACGCCATCTGGTGCGTTTAATGCCGGTGCTGCGCTTGCGTGATGCCCGTTTTATGCGCCGTATTCGTAACGGCACGGTGCCAAATGTCCCCAATGTGGAAGTCACCGCGCGCCAGCTCGATTTCCTCGCCCGTGAGTTGTCATCACATCCGCAAAATCTCTCTGATGGACAGATTCGTCAGGGACTTTCCGCAATGGTACAGCTGCTTGAGCATTATTTCTCTGAGCAGGGGGCCGGACAGGCGCGATATCGTTTAATGCGGCGGCGAGCCAGCAATGAGCAACGAAGCTGGCGCTATCTGGATATCATCAACCGGATGATTGACCGACCTGGTGGGCGCTCGTATCGGGTTATTTTGCTCGGCCTGTTTGCTACTTTGTTGCAGGCAAAAGGCACATTGCGACTGGATAAAGACGCCCGTCCATTGTTGCTGATCGAAGATCCAGAAACCCGTTTACACCCCATTATGCTTTCAGTTGCCTGGCATCTGTTGAATCTTCTGCCATTGCAGCGCATTGCCACCACCAACTCGGGTGAGTTGCTTTCGTTAACGCCGGTAGAGCATGTTTGCCGACTGGTACGTGAGTCCTCGCGCGTTGCCGCCTGGCGTCTGGGGCCGAGTGGCTTGAGTACCGAAGATAGCCGACGCATATCCTTTCACATTCGTTTTAACCGTCCGTCATCGCTGTTTGCACGCTGCTGGCTGCTGGTGGAAGGGGAAACGGAAACTTGGGTTATCAATGAACTGGCGCGTCAGTGCGGACATCATTTTGATGCCGAAGGGATCAAGGTCATTGAGTTTGCCCAGTCCGGGCTAAAGCCACTGGTTAAATTTGCCCGGCGAATGGGGATTGAATGGCATGTACTGGTCGATGGCGATGAAGCAGGGAAGAAATATGCCGCTACGGTACGCAGCCTGTTGAATAACGATCGGGAAGCCGAACGAGAACATTTAACGGCGTTACCGGCGCTGGATATGGAACATTTTATGTATCGCCAGGGATTTTCCGATGTGTTCCACCGCGTGGCGCAAATCCCGGAAAATGTACCGATGAATCTGCGCAAAATTATCTCGAAAGCGATCCATCGCTCTTCCAAACCCGATCTTGCCATTGAAGTGGCAATGGAGGCAGGACGTCGTGGTGTGGATTCCGTACCGACGCTGCTGAAAAAAATGTTCTCACGCGTGCTGTGGCTGGCGCGCGGTCGCGCGGATTAACCGCGAAACATCGTGGCCATTTGTGGCTGAATAGCGTCGAGCATCTCATAGCGCCGACGGTATTCAGCCCGTTTTTTACTGGCGATTTCGGCAATCTCTTTTCGTGCTATCTGTGCCGGAAGGCGGTAATGGCGTTCAGCATCACATACGCCGCCAACCGACTCCCAGAAAGCGTTGTAATCGGCATGGATCTTGCCTTCTTTATCGCGATAACGCAGGCTGCGGTAAATATGCGTTTCATTGCTGACGGCAATAATCTGCTCTACCTGCAAACGTTGGGCAAACAGACAGGCTGCTTCCATCACAAGGCGTTTGGGAAATAGCCCGTGGCAGGCTTTCGTCGCATTCTGGATTTCCTGATGTGGAATTTCCCATTTTGCGCCTTGCAGTCCGCCAATAAACATTGTTCTTTTCCCCTGATATTCACACAGGGTAAACGTGATCTCTGCCAGAGGAATACCTTCGCTGTTGCGGAACAGGATTGTGCTGTCACCTTCTTTATCCATTGAGATCATCATGGTCAGCTCAAGTGTGAACTGCTCGCCGTTTTTGCCTTCCAGCTTCGCCAGTTGCAGCCCGGGGGTATTCAAATATAAGCTGAATTCTTCCGCCGACATACACCCGCGGAGTAACGCATAATGGTAACGTAACGCCTCCAGCAATTGCTTACGGCTAAGATTCGCCGCAAGGTAAGGGCGATGCAGACGCACAGGCAGTCGCGGCTGGCGCGTTAACAACACATTGAGATTAGGCCAGTGGGAAAGTTCGTTCATCCACTCAACGCTTAAACGCGGCATAATCAACGAGCGCAGCAAAAATTTCTGGCGAAAACTACGGCGATGCCAGAATTTACCCGGCCGACACTGTCCACGTGCCAGACTAAGAAAAAGTGACAGGCTGCTGAGAGATTCAGATGGCGTAAAGGTCCGTTCAGTTAGCTGCGACATATTCATGAAATCAATGGTTATACATGACGTCGATTTCACCATTGCGTATCTTAACAAAACATCAATAGTGTGATTACTAACGTAAATTTTAGGGTTTTGTTGATATTTCGTTGAAGTTAATGACCCGGATTGGCATATGGAGTATTCAGAATATTTATGAAAAAGCGGAAAACCGTGAAGAAGCGTTACGTTATTGCGCTGGTGATAGTCATCGCCGGGCTGATTACGTTATGGAGAATTCTTAACGCACCCGTGCCGACTTATCAGACGCTGATTGTGCGCCCCGGTGATTTACAGCAAAGCGTGCTGGCGACCGGAAAGCTGGACGCGCTGCGTAAGGTTGATGTGGGCGCGCAGGTCAGCGGTCAGTTGAAAACGCTGTCGGTGGCGATTGGCGATAAAGTAAAAAAAGACCAGCTTTTAGGGGTTATTGATCCTGAACAGGCTGAAAACCAGATTAAGGAGGTGGAAGCAACGCTGATGGAGCTACGCGCGCAGCGGCAGCAGGCGGAAGCGGAGCTGAAACTGGCGCGGGTGACGTATTCCCGTCAGCAACGTCTTGCACAAACGCAAGCGGTTTCACAGCAGGATCTCGATACCGCCGCGACGGAGATGGCTGTGAAACAGGCGCAAATTGGCACCATTGACGCGCAAATCAAGCGCAATCAGGCCTCACTCGATACGGCTAAAACCAATCTCGATTACACCCGCATCGTTGCCCCGATGGCCGGGGAAGTCACGCAAATAACCACTCTGCAAGGCCAGACGGTGATTGCCGCACAACAAGCACCGAACATTCTGACGCTGGCAGATATGAGCACCATGCTGGTAAAAGCGCAGGTTTCTGAAGCGGATGTAATCCACCTGAAGCCGGGGCAAAAAGCCTGGTTTACGGTGCTTGGCGATCCACTGACGCGCTACGAGGGGCAAATCAAGGATGTGCTACCGACGCCGGAAAAGGTTAACGACGCTATTTTCTATTACGCCCGTTTTGAAGTCCCCAACCCCAATGGTTTGCTGCGGCTGGATATGACCGCGCAAGTGCATATTCAGCTCACCGATGTGAAAAATGTGCTGACGATCCCTCTGTCGGCGTTAGGCGATCCGGTTGGCGATAATCGTTATAAAGTCAAATTGTTGCGTAATGGTGAAACACGCGAGCGTGAAGTGACGATTGGCGCACGTAACGATACCGATGTTGAGATTGTCAAAGGGCTGGAAGCGGGCGATGAAGTGGTGATTGGTGAGGCCAAACCAGGAGCTGCACAATGACGCCCTTGCTCGAATTAAAGGATATTCGTCGCAGCTATCCTGCCGGTGATGAGCAGGTTGAGGTGCTGAAGGGCATCACCCTCGATATTTATGCTGGTGAGATGGTGGCGATTGTCGGCGCTTCGGGGTCCGGTAAATCGACCCTGATGAATATTCTCGGCTGCCTGGATAAGGCCACCAGCGGCACCTATCGCGTCGCCGGTCAGGATGTTGCCACGCTGGACGCCGATGCGCTGGCGCAACTGCGTCGCGAACACTTCGGCTTTATTTTCCAGCGTTACCATTTGCTTTCGCA
This sequence comes from Escherichia sp. WS3227_2, assembly GCF_046486495.1. Lineage (NCBI taxonomy): Bacteria > Pseudomonadati > Pseudomonadota > Gammaproteobacteria > Enterobacterales > Enterobacteriaceae > Escherichia > Escherichia sp. WS3227_2. The sequence continues at coordinate 71,990 of NZ_JBJQLG010000008.1, read as the reverse complement.
TTTAACCGCCGAGCAGAACGTTGAAGTACCCGCCGTCTATGCCGGTCTTGAGCGGAAACAGCGGCTGCTTCGCGCCCAGGAGTTGCTGCAACGACTGGGGCTGGAAGACCGTACAGAGTATTATCCGGCACAGCTTTCGGGTGGTCAGCAACAGCGCGTCAGCATCGCGCGGGCATTGATGAACGGCGGTCAGGTAATTCTTGCCGATGAACCAACCGGCGCACTGGACAGCCATTCTGGCGAAGAGGTGATGGCGATCCTGCATCAGCTGCGCGATCGCGGGCATACGGTGATTATCGTTACCCACGATCCGCAGGTCGCTGCTCAGGCCGAGCGGGTGATCGAAATTCGTGACGGTGAAATTGTGCGCAATCCTCCCGCCATTGAAAAAGTGAATGTTGCTGGCGGGACGGAACCTGTTGTCAACACGGCCTCTGGCTGGCGGCAATTTGTCAGCGGTTTTAACGAAGCGCTGACGATGGCATGGAGGGCGCTGGCAGCGAATAAAATGCGTACTTTACTGACCATGCTGGGGATTATTATCGGTATTGCGTCGGTGGTTTCCATTGTCGTGGTGGGCGACGCCGCCAAACAAATGGTGCTGGCGGATATTCGTTCTATTGGTACGAATACTATTGATGTCTATCCCGGGAAAGATTTTGGCGATGACGATCCGCAATATCAGCAGGCGCTGAAGTACGACGACTTAATCGCCATCCAAAAACAACCGTGGGTCGCCTCAGCCACACCTGCCGTCTCGCAAAACCTGCGCCTGCGTTATAACAATGTTGATGTTGCTGCCAGTGCCAATGGTGTGAGCGGCGATTATTTTAATGTCTATGGCATGACCTTCAGTGAAGGGAACACCTTTAATCAGGAGCAGCTGAACGGTCGTGCGCAGGTGGTGGTTCTCGACAGTAATACTCGCCGCCAGCTTTTCCCCCATAAAGCAGATGTGGTTGGCGAGGTGATTCTGGTCGGCAATATGCCCGCCAGAGTCATTGGTGTGGCGGAAGAAAAACAGTCGATGTTTGGTAGCAGTAAAGTGCTGCGTGTCTGGCTACCTTACAGCACGATGTCCGGGCGAGTTATGGGCCAGTCGTGGCTGAACTCCATAACTGTCAGGGTGAAAGAAGGATTTGACAGCGCCGAGGCGGAACAGCAACTCACGCGTTTACTTTCACTGCGCCACGGTAAGAAGGATTTCTTTACCTGGAACATGGACGGCGTCTTGAAAACCGTTGAAAAGACCACACGTACTTTACAACTGTTTCTGACGCTGGTGGCGGTGATTTCGCTGGTGGTGGGCGGTATTGGTGTAATGAATATTATGCTGGTGTCAGTGACCGAGCGGACGCGGGAAATTGGCATTCGCATGGCTGTAGGTGCGCGAGCAAGCGATGTTTTACAACAGTTCCTGATCGAAGCCGTACTGGTTTGCCTGGTCGGTGGCGCGTTGGGAATAACACTGTCACTGTTAATTGCTTTCACCTTGCAGCTTTTCTTACCCGGCTGGGAGATTGGTTTTTCACCGTTGGCGCTGCTGCTGGCGTTTCTCTGCTCGACGGTCACCGGGATTTTATTTGGCTGGTTACCCGCACGAAATGCGGCACGACTGGATCCAGTAGATGCTCTGGCACGAGAGTAATTTTTGAGATAAAAATGCCAGCCGATCGGGCTGGCATTTTGCCTTTAGGATGTACACAATGAGACAGAAGAGCTATGCGACTGCCGCTTCTACTTCGACGGGCACAATAACACTGGCATGATTGCCTTTTGGCCCCTGGTGGACATCAAACTGAACGGATTGTCCAGCTTTTAGCGTTCTGTAACCATCCATCTGAATGGTGGAATAATGAGCGAAAATATCTTCGCCGCCGCCTTCAGGGCAGATGAAACCAAACCCTTTGGCATTGTTGAACCACTTAACAGTACCCTTTTCCATGCTTCGACATCCTTCGCAAATCTTATACAAGTAAGATGGAATAAACCGGGGTCAGAGAGGGGGCTGTTCAAAACCTCGCCAACTCTAGAAATACAATTTAGAGAATTAGGGCGAGCCGTCAAGCATTTGACAGGGGCCAGGGGGCAGGTATGAATCAAAAATTTGAAGCAGTTAACGCTATTGACAGGAATGTGACAGATGTCGCTGATGCCAACGATAGATGATAGTTATCTATCATGTGGAGTAGATTGGTCAGGCAAATAAGCTCTTGTCAGCGGCAGGGCGTTCTGCCGATAACCGTAACCGAAGATGATAACTGACAATGGGTAAAACGAACGACTGGCTGGACTTTGATCAACTGGCGGAAGAAAAAGTTCGCGACGCGCTAAAACCGCCATCTATGTATAAAGTGATATTAGTCAATGATGATTACACTCCGATGGAGTTTGTTATTGACGTGTTACAAAAATTCTTTTCTTATGATGTAGAACGTGCAACGCAATTGATGCTCGCTGTTCACTACCAGGGGAAGGCCATTTGCGGAGTCTTTACCGCCGAGGTTGCAGAAACCAAAGTGGCGATGGTGAACAAGTACGCGAGGGAGAATGAGCATCCATTGCTGTGTACGCTAGAAAAAGCCTGAATGCAGGCATAAAAATTGGGGGAGGTGCCTATGCTCAATCAAGAACTGGAACTCAGTTTAAATATGGCTTTCGCCAGAGCGCGCGAGCACCGTCATGAGTTTATGACCGTCGAGCACTTGTTACTGGCGCTGCTCAGTAACCCATCTGCCCGGGAGGCGCTGGAAGCGTGTTCTGTGGATTTGGTTGCGCTCCGTCAGGAACTGGAAGCCTTTATTGAACAAACCACACCCGTTCTGCCTGCCAGTGAAGAGGAGCGCGACACACAGCCGACGCTGAGTTTTCAGCGTGTACTGCAACGTGCGGTCTTCCATGTCCAGTCCTCCGGTCGCAATGAGGTTACCGGTGCAAACGTTCTGGTCGCTATTTTTAGCGAACAGGAGTCGCAGGCGGCATATCTGTTGCGTAAACATGAAGTCAGCCGTCTCGATGTGGTGAACTTTATCTCTCATGGCACGCGTAAAGACGAGCCGACACAGTCTTCTGATCCTGGCAGCCAGCCAAACAGCGAAGAACAAGCTGGTGGGGAGGAACGTATGGAGAATTTCACGACGAACCTGAATCAGCTTGCGCGCGTGGGAGGAATCGACCCACTGATTGGTCGTGAGAAGGAGCTGGAGCGTGCTATTCAGGTTCTCTGCCGTCGCCGTAAAAACAACCCGCTGCTGGTGGGGGAATCTGGTGTCGGTAAAACCGCGATTGCGGAAGGTCTTGCCTGGCGAATTGTTCAGGGCGATGTGCCGGAAGTGATGGCTGACTGTACGATTTACTCTCTCGATATCGGTTCTCTGTTAGCGGGCACAAAATATCGCGGCGACTTTGAAAAACGTTTTAAAGCGTTGCTCAAGCAGCTGGAGCAGGATACTAACAGCATCCTGTTTATTGATGAGATCCACACCATTATCGGTGCGGGTGCAGCCTCTGGTGGCCAGGTCGATGCGGCTAACCTGATCAAACCGCTGCTCTCCAGCGGTAAAATTCGCGTAATTGGTTCGACAACCTATCAGGAGTTCAGCAACATTTTCGAGAAAGACCGTGCTCTGGCGCGTCGCTTCCAGAAAATTGATATTACTGAACCGTCGATCGAAGAAACTGTTCAAATCATCAATGGCCTGAAACCGAAGTATGAAGCGCACCACGACGTGCGTTATACCGCAAAAGCGGTGCGTGCAGCGGTAGAGCTGGCGGTGAAATACATTAACGATCGTCATCTGCCGGATAAAGCCATTGACGTTATCGACGAAGCGGGCGCTCGCGCACGCCTGATGCCGGTAAGCAAACGCAAGAAAACCGTTAATGTGGCGGATATTGAGTCCGTGGTGGCCCGTATTGCGCGCATTCCAGAGAAGAGTGTTTCGCAGAGTGACCGCGATACCCTGAAAAACCTCGGCGATCGCCTGAAGATGCTGGTCTTCGGTCAGGATAAAGCCATTGAGGCGCTGACTGAAGCCATTAAGATGGCGCGTGCAGGTTTAGGTCACGAACATAAACCGGTCGGTTCGTTCCTGTTTGCAGGCCCTACCGGGGTCGGGAAAACAGAGGTGACGGTACAGCTTTCGAAAGCTTTGGGCATTGAGCTTCTGCGCTTTGATATGTCCGAGTATATGGAACGCCATACCGTCAGCCGTCTGATTGGTGCGCCTCCGGGATACGTTGGTTTTGATCAGGGCGGTTTGCTGACTGATGCGGTCATCAAGCATCCACATGCGGTGCTGCTGCTGGACGAAATCGAGAAAGCGCACCCGGACGTGTTCAATATTCTGTTGCAGGTGATGGACAACGGTACGCTGACCGATAACAACGGACGCAAAGCGGACTTCCGTAACGTGGTATTGGTGATGACCACCAACGCTGGGGTACGAGAAACTGAGCGTAAATCGATTGGTCTTATCCACCAGGACAACAGTACCGATGCGATGGAAGAGATCAAGAAGATCTTTACGCCGGAGTTTCGTAACCGTCTCGACAACATTATCTGGTTCGATCATCTCTCCACCGACGTGATCCATCAGGTAGTGGATAAATTCATCGTCGAGTTGCAGGTTCAGTTGGATCAGAAAGGTGTTTCTCTGGAAGTGAGCCAGGAAGCGCGTAACTGGCTGGCCGAGAAAGGTTACGACCGGGCAATGGGCGCACGTCCGATGGCGCGTGTCATCCAGGACAACCTGAAAAAACCGCTCGCCAACGAACTGTTGTTTGGTTCGCTGGTGGACGGCGGTCAGGTGACGGTTGCGCTGGATAAAGAGAAAAATGAGCTGACTTATGGATTCCAGAGTGCACAAAAGCACAAGGCGGAAGCAGCGCATTAATCTGATTGTCAGGTAGGTTGGTGAAGTCCGTAATCTCGAAAGAGGTTACGGACTTTTTGTTTGTAGGCTGGGGCGGTGAAAACCCTATTTTTGGAGGTGAAGGTAAGTTGTTGATAATTAATGGTGCTGGAAGGTAAGAATAAAAAAGGGTGCCAGCAGGAAAATGAGATGATTTTGCTTTATTAACAACGAGCTAAACGTGTAGTATTTGAGTTCACTGCCGTACAGGCAGCTTAGAAAGCCAACCGAAAGAAAAACTCGATTTTTATACCGTTCACTGCCGTACAGGCAGATAAAATGCGAAAAAAAACTCGTACTTTCGTACGAGCTTTTCTTTAAATATGGCGGTGAGGGGGGATTGACTCGCTTCGCTCGCCCTGCGGGCAGCCCACTCACTGCGTTCGTGGTCTGTCCAACTGGCTGCGCCAGTTGTCGAACCCCGGTCGGGGCTTCTCATCCCCCCTGGAGTGCAATATGCGAAAAAAAAGCTCGCACTTTCGTACGAGCTCTTCTTTGAATATGGCGGTGAGGGGGGGATTCGAACCCCCGATACGTTGCCGTATACACACTTTCCAGGCGTGCTCCTTCAGCCACTCGGACACCTCACCAAATTGTTTTGCTACCAAACCTCATGGGTGGCAACGGGGCGCTACTATAGGGAGTTGGAGTAAAACGGTCAAGAAGAATTTTAATGATAATTATTGTTTGCTCATACTGTAAACAAGTTGTGCAGTATATCTACATCGAGACAAGTTATGGACTTATACTTCCAAAGTACTTCATACATATCACAAAATAAAAAGGTCGGTTAAACCGACCTTTTACTCGTTCTTTCTCTTCGCCCATCAGGCGGTAAAACAATCAGCGACTACGGAAGACAATGCGGCCTTTGCTCAGGTCGTACGGGGTCAGTTCAACAGTCACTTTGTCGCCCGTCAGGATGCGGATGTAGTTTTTGCGCATTTTACCGGAGATGTGTGCAGTAACCACGTGACCGTTTTCTAACTCTACGCGGAACATGGTATTAGGCAACGTTTCAAGAACGGTACCTTGCATTTCAATATTGTCTTCTTTGGCCATCTAATCCTCTGGGGTATCACTACCGTAATTTGAACCGGCAAGATAATGCCGAAGTTCTGTAAATAAGTAAAGATTTGCGCGCTAAATCGCAACAAACAGGTTCGGCACATTACTCCGAAAACACACGGCTAAGCCGCACCAAAAGCGCAACGTATAAGGGAGCGGTGAGATAAACGATGGGCGTTACCTGACGCGAAAAATTCCTTATCGGCAGCGGGGTAATGAGCGTAACCAACTCTGCGACCGCAATTATAACACTCTGGGGAGAAATGTGCCGAAAACATTCATTCTTGTGGTGAAAACAAGCACCGTGGTACCCAGAAATTATTCGGCAATCGTCCGAGGCGCATTTGATTGAGATAATTGAGGTAATCCCGGCGGGGAATTTCGCAGGCACCAAGCGACGCTGTGTGATCGTTAAGGACCTGGCAGTCGATAAGTTTACCGCCATGACCAATAAATTCCTCACAGAATACCAGAAGCGCCGTTTTAGACGCATTTTCCATCCGGCTGAACATGGACTCGCCACAAAATAGCGTTCCCTGGGCCACGCCGTACATACCGCCGACAAGCTCATCTTCACGCCAGACTTCAATAGAGTGGGCATGACCGAGTTCGTGAAGGCGATGGTAGGCTTCGACCACGCCACGCGTGATCCAGGTTCCTTCTTCGCGATCGCTGGCACAGCCTTCAATGACCTGACCAAAAGCGTAATTCATCGTGACTCGATAGGGCGAGCGTTTATGAAATCGCTTCATACTACGGCTGATATGCAGTGATTCAGGCCAAAGCACCGCGCGAGGATCGGGCGACCACCAGAGGATGGGGTCGCCTGGAGAAAACCACGGAAAAATACCACGCTGGTAAGCCATTAACAGGCGCGCAGGGCTAAGATCGCCCCCCAGTGCCAGCAGGCCGTTAGGCTCACGTAATGCGCCTTCCGGGGAAGGGAAGGCTATTGAATGGCGAGAAAGCTGAACCAGGCGCATGACCGCAAAACTCCACGCAAGTCGGATCGTTCAATAATAGCTTACAAACCCTGCTTGAACTGGTAATAACGCCCCTGTCTGGCAAGCAGTTCTGCGTGAGTACCTTGCTCAATAATTTGCCCGTTGTCCATCACTATTATTTGTTGGAAACGAGAGAGTCCGCGAAGTCGATGGGTGACCATTAACACCGTTTTCTCATGCATCATTTCTGCAAGCAATTCAAGGATCTGACTTTCGGTTGTGGCATCTAAGCCTTCTGTAGGTTCATCCAGCAATACCAGCGGCGCATCATGTAACAGCGCACGGGCGATAGCCAGACGGCGCAGTTCACCACCGGAGAGCTGGCGTCCGCCTTCACCCAACCAACTGTTGAGACCTGCATCCTCGAGCAGCTTCTCCAGACCAACGCGACGCAAGATCTCCGCCAGAGCCTCATCACTACTGCCAGGTGAGGCGAGTAACAGATTATCACGCAGCGTGGCGCTAAACAGATGCACTCGCTGAGGAACAACGCTGATGGTCTGTCGTAGAGCCGCTTCATTCAGGCTGGCTATGGGGCTATCGTTAAGCAAAATCTTGCCTTGTTGCGGGTCCCATGCGCGGGTCAGCAGTTGTAACAGTGTTGATTTGCCGCATCCGGTTCGCCCGAGAATCGCTATATGTTCCCCGGCGTTTACCTGAAGAGAAATCCCTTTAAGTGCCTGTTGGGATTGCTCCGGATAAGTGAATTGAACATCCCGTAACGTCAGCGAAACGCGATCGGCAACACGAGTTTGGGTATCAGGGAAGGTGACTTCCGGTTTTTGATCCGTTAAGTCAGTGATCCGAACGGCAGAGGCAATGACTTGCCCCAGATGCTGAAATGCACCCGTTACTGGTGCCAGTGCTTCAAACGCGGCTAACGCGCAGAAGACAAACAGGGCAATTAACGCGCCGGGTTGAGCATTGCCGCCAACGCCGCCAGACGCCATCCACAGCATCAGGATCACCGCTAACGCGCCAATGAGCAGCATTATCGCTTGCGACAATGCGGTGAGTTCAGATTGACGACGTTGCGCTTCCAGCCACTGAATTTCGGTATTCTCTAACTGCGTGCGATAACGATCGCTGGCACCAAAAATGGTCAGCTCAGCTTGCCCTTGCAGCCAGGCCGTCAGTTGTTGGCGATACTGCCCGCGAAGATGAGTCAGATTTTGCCCGGTGCTTTTTCCCGCACGATAAAACAGTGGTGGCATAAGGAAAAGCGTCAGTAACATAATGCCGCCCAGCGTAAAGGCGAGGGTGAAATCAAGGAAACTTAACCCGATTGTCACCACCATAATCACCACAAAAGCGCCCACCAGCGGCGAGATAACGCGCAGGTAAAGATGATCGAGCGTATCAACATCCGCCACCACGCGGTTGAGCAATTCGCCCTGACGATAGCGCGCCAGTCCGGCAGGGGATAGGGGCAGCAATTTGCTGAAGGTGTAAATGCGCAGATGCTGCAACACGCGGAAAGTCGCGTCGTGACTTACCAGACGTTCAAAATAGCGCCCGGCAGTACGGGTGATTGCTGCACCACGCACGCCCGCAGCGGGTAGCATATAGTTGAAGCTGTACAGTCCGGCAACCCCCGCTACCGCTGAGGCGGAGAGGAACCAGCCGGAAAGTGTCAACAGACCGATACTGGCGAGCAGTGTGACAATTGCCAGCGCAATACCAAGACTTAACATCCATTTATGACGTTTATACAGTGCCAGATAGGGTAGCAAAGCGCGCATTTAAATCTCCTCCTGACGATGGGCCAGCAATGTGGAGAAAGGACCACCAGCCACGCTTAATTCCGCGTAACGTCCTTGCTCAATAATCTGACCATCCTGCATTACCCAAATGACATCCCAGTCAGCAAGATCTTCTAACTGGTGGGTGACCATTAACGTTGTCTGGCGCAGAGAGGCGGCATTAAGCGCCTCCATTACGCGCTGTTCACTGTGAGCATCAAGGCTGGCAGCGGGTTCATCCAACAGTAATAGCGAACAGGGATTTAGTAATGCTCGGGCCACCGCCACGCGCTGTGCCTGCCCCACGGAAAGGCGGGCAGCCTGGTCGCCAACAGGCGTATCAACGCCTTGTGGCAGGAGCGGTAGAAACTCACTGACCCAGGCGTTATCCAGCGCTGTTTGTAACTCGTGTTCGCTGGCATCAGGTCGTGCCAGTAGTACGTTATCCCGTAGTGTTGCTGCCGGTAATTGTGGGTTTTGCCCAACCCAGGAGAGATGTTTACGCCATGATTCCGGTGATAAATCGCGTAATTCTATCCCGTTGATTCGTAGCGATCCCTGATATGAGAGAAAACCAGAAAGCGCGTTCAGCAGTGAGCTTTTACCTGAACCGCTGCGACCAACCAACACTGCACGTTGGCCTGCTGGCAAAGTAAAGTTCAGCGGTCCAGCCAGCGTTTTACCTTCTGGTGATGTAATAAACAGATCCTCGGCTTCAATGGTCACCGGATCGGTTGATGCTAATTCCGCCTCACCACGTTGCGGATGGGCGAGCGGGGTTTCCATAAACGTTTTCAGACTGTCAGCTGCGCCAACAGCCTGGGCTTTAGCATGATAAAACGTACCGAGATCGCGTAATGGCTGGAAAAACTCCGGCGCAAGGATCAGGGCCAGAAAACCCGCAGCCAGCGTCACGCCAGTATCGTAGTGACCAAAATCCAGCTCGCCGAGATAGGAAAAACCAAAGTAGACCGCCACCAGAGCAATTGACAGCGAGGTAAAAAATTCGAGAATGCCGGAGGATAAAAACGCCAGCCGTAGCACTTCCATTGTCCGTTGGCGGAAATCTTCCGAAGCAGAACGAATACTTTCAATTTCAGCTTCACCACGACCAAAAATACGCAATGTTTCCATGCCGCGCAGGCGATCGAGAAAATGCCCACTTAAGCGAGCAAGAGCGAGAAAGTTACGTCGGTTAGCATCGGCAGCCCCCATTCCAACCAGCGCCATAAATAACGGAATTAGCGGTGCAGTGCCCAGCAGAATCAGCGCTGCAGCCCAGTTTGAGGGGAAGATAGCCACCACAATCAGCAACGGCACCGACACTGCCAGCGCCATTTGCGGCAGGTAGCGTGCATAGTAATCATGCATATCGTCAATTTGCTCGAGTACCAGCGTCGCCCAGCTCCCCGCCGGTTTACCCTGAATCCACGCTGGCCCTGCTTGTTGCAGACGGTCGAGAACCTGACGGCGGATGGCAAAGCGGATATGCTGCCCGGCGTGATAACCCACCCGTTCGCGTAACCAGACCACCCATGCGCGCAGTACAAAGGTCAGAACCAGTAACGTAAAGGGAAGCAGCAGGGCTTCACGGGGAATATTCTCCATAATCATATGTTGCAGAATTCGCGCCATGAACCAGGCCTGGGCAATGATCAATATGCCGCTCACAAAGCCCAGCAGACGAGAAATATTCAGCCAACGTTGGGAGATGACGCTTTGCTGTTTTAACCAGCGGGTTAACTCTTTTTGACGGGATTTATTCATTGCACGCTTAGCAGGTGAGTTATCAGAATTATTTGCAGAGCAATGTTACAACGAGGAAAAAATAAAGGCGACCCATAGTCGCATGGTGTCGCCTTCTTTACTTTTGTTACTGATTTGTAAAATTATTTTGCGTCAGCTAAACCATCGAGGTAGCGTTCCGCATCAAGTGCTGCCATGCAGCCTGTACCAGCAGATGTAATAGCCTGGCGATAAATGTGATCCATCACGTCGCCTGCGGCAAAGACGCCAGGGATGCTGGTCTGGGTGGCATTACCATGAATACCCGACTGTACTTTGATGTAGCCGTTTTCCAGTTCCAGCTGCCCTTCGAAAATAGCCGTATTCGGGCTGTGACCGATAGCAACAAACAGACCGGCAACGTCGAGTGACTCGATGTTATCGCTGTTTTGCGTATCGCGCAGACGAACGCCAGTGACGCCCATCTGATCGCCGGTCACCTCTTCCAGCGTACGGTTGGTGTGTAGAATGATGTTGCCGTTCTCCACTTTATCCATCAGACGCTTAATAAGGATTTTTTCCGCGCGGAAACCGTCACGGCGGTGAATCAGATGCACTTCCGAAGCGATGTTAGACAGATACAGCGCCTCTTCAACCGCGGTATTGCCGCCGCCGATGACCGCAACTTTCTGGTTGCGATAGAAGAAACCGTCGCAGGTTGCACAAGCAGAAACTCCACGGCCTTTAAAGGCTTCTTCAGATGGCAGGCCGAGATAGCGTGCAGAAGCTCCGGTGGCAATAATCAGCGCGTCGCAAGTATATTCGCCGCTATCGCCAGTCAGACGGAACGGACGATTCTGCAAATCAACTTTGTTGATGTGATCAAAGATGATTTCAGTTTCAAATTTGGTGGCATGTTCGTGCATGCGCTCCATTAATAACGGACCGGTCAGATCGTTTGGATCGCCAGGCCAGTTTTCCACTTCCGTGGTGGTGGTCAGTTGGCCGCCTTTTTCCATGCCGGTAATCAGCACAGGTTGCAGGTTGGCGCGCGCCGCGTAGACAGCAGCGGTGTATCCCGCCGGGCCTGAACCCAGGATAAGCAGTTTACTGTGTTTGGTCGTGCCCATGAGATCCCCATAGTTGTTGGCAGACAATGGGCAGGATTGTAGGGAATTTACAGACGTAAAAAAAGAGTATGACGATTTTGTTAACAATTTGTGCAATCGGCAGCATCGATAAGCCGGTCAAATTCTCCCGTCATTATCACCTCTGCTACTTAAATTTCCCGCTTTATAAGCCGATTAAATGATGAATAAACGCCCCTGGTAATGAATATCTGGCATGTTGTACTAAAAATCGATGTTTTGCTTTGACAATCCCCTGGTGTTTTGCGAAAACATTCGAGGAAGAAAAAAAACAGTATTCTTATATGCGCATAACCATGCATGTAAATACCATGTTTACCGTGCTAGTGAAATCTACGTATGGCGTGGACAGACGCCATTCGTGATGTCGATAGCTGCCACAAGGCAACGGTCTTCTCACCGTAGACCCAGGCATTGCGCGCCGTGAATCTTCATGATTTCGGTCTATCGTGACGGGTAGCGACTCTGAACAGTGATGTATCAGGGTCAGACAGGAGTAGGGAAGGAATACAGAGAGACAATAATAATGGTAGATAGCAAGAAGCGCCCTGGCAAAGATCTCGACCGTATCGATCGTAACATTCTTAATGAGTTGCAAAAGGATGGGCGTATTTCTAACGTCGAGCTTTCTAAACGTGTGGGACTTTCCCCAACGCCGTGCCTTGAGCGTGTGCGTCGGCTGGAAAGACAAGGGTTTATTCAGGGCTATACGGCGCTGCTGAACCCCCATTATCTGGATGCATCACTTCTGGTATTCGTTGAGATTACTCTGAATCGTGGCGCACCGGATGTGTTTGAACAATTCAATACCGCTGTACAAAAACTTGAAGAAATTCAGGAGTGTCATTTAGTGTCCGGTGATTTCGACTACCTGTTGAAAACACGCGTGCCGGATATGTCAGCTTACCGTAAGTTGTTGGGGGAAACCCTGCTGCGTCTGCCTGGCGTCAATGACACACGGACATACGTTGTTATGGAAGAAGTCAAGCAGAGTAATCGTCTGGTTATTAAGACGCGCTAACACGGAACAGGTGCAAAATCGGCGTATTTTGATTACACTCCTGTTAATCCATACAGCAACAGTACTGGGGTAACCTGGTACTGTTGTCCGTTTTAGCATCGGGCAGGAAAAGCCTGTAACCTGGAGAGCCTTTCTTGAGCCAGGAATACACTGAAGACAAAGAAGTCACATTGACAAAGTTAAGTAGCGGCCGCCGCCTTCTGGAGGCGTTGCTGATCCTTATTGTCCTGTTTGCCGTCTGGTTGATGGCTGCCTTACTAAGCTTTAACCCTTCGGACCCCAGCTGGTCGCAAACGGCCTGGCATGAACCTATCCATAATTTAGGTGGGATGCCCGGTGCGTGGCTGGCAGATACGCTGTTCTTTATTTTTGGCGTGATGGCTTACACCATTCCCGTCATTATTGTCGGCGGTTGTTGGTTTGCCTGGCGTCATCAGTCCAGCGACGAATACATTGATTATTTTGCCGTTTCGCTACGCATCATTGGCGTTTTGGCGCTCATCCTTACCTCCTGTGGTCTGGCGGCAATCAACGCTGACGATATCTGGTATTTTGCCTCCGGTGGCGTCATTGGCAGCTTACTAAGCACTACGCTACAACCACTGCTACACAGTAGCGGGGGAACTATTGCGCTGCTCTGCGTTTGGGCAGCGGGCCTGACGCTGTTCACCGGTTGGTCATGGGTGACCATTGCTGAAAAACTCGGCGGCTGGATTTTAAATATTCTCACCTTCGCCAGTAATCGTACCCGTCGCGATGATACCTGGGTCGATGAAGATGAGTATGAAGACGACGAAGAGTATGAAGATGAAAATCACGGCAAACAGCATGAATCACGCCGTGCCCGTATTCTTCGCGGCGCGTTAGCGCGTCGTAAACGGTTGGCGGAAAAATTCATTAATCCGATGGGGCGGCAAACAGATGCTGCGTTGTTCTCCGGTAAGCGGATGGATGATGAAGAAGAGATTACCTATACTGCACGCGGTGTGGCTGCCGACCCGGACGACGTCCTCTTTTCGGGCAATCGTGCAACGCAGCCAGAATATGACGAATACGATCCATTATTAAACGGTGCGCCAATTACCGAACCTGTTGCTGTAGCAGCTGCTGCTACCACGGCGACGCAAAGCTGGGCTGCACCGGTTGAACCTGTGACTCAGACGCCGCCTGTTGCCTCTGTTGATGTTCCACCTGCACAACCTACAGTAGCCTGGCAGCCTGTACCGGGGCCACAAACGGGAGAGCCGGTTATTGCTCCTGCACCGGAAGGTTATCCACAGCAGCTACAATATGCGCAGCCTGCAGTGCAATATAATGAGCCGCTGCAACAACCTGTACAGCCACAGCAGCCGTATTATGCGCCTGCAGCTGAACAACCTGCGCAACAACCTTACTACGCTCCTGCGGCGGAACAACCTGTTCAGCAGCCGTATTATGCAACTGCGGCGGAACAGTCTGCGCAACAGCCGTATTACGCCCCTGCGCCAGAACAAACGGCGGCAGGTAACGCCTGGCAAGCCGAAGAGCAGCAATCCACTTTTGCTCCACAGTCTACATACCAGACTGAGCAAACTTATCAGCAGCCAGCCGCTCAGGAACCGTTGTACCAACAGCCGCAACCTGTTGAACAGCAGCCTGTTGTGGAGCCTGAACTCGTTGTAGAAGAGACAAAACCCGCGCGTCCGCCGCTTTACTACTTTGAAGAAGTGGAAGAGAAGCGAGCCCGTGAACGTGAACAACTTGCGGCCTGGTATCAACCGATTCCAGAACCGGTTAAAGAACCAGAACCGATCAAATCTTCGCTAAAAGCACCTTCTGTTGCAGCAGTACCTCCAGTGGAAGCCGCTACCGCCGTTTCTCCGCTGGCATCTGGCGTGAAAAAAGCGACACTGGCGACGGGGGCTGCCGCAACCGTTGCCGCGCCAGTCTTCAGTCTGGCAAATAGCGGTGGACCGCGTCCGCAGGTCAAAGAGGGGATTGGCCCGCAGTTGCCACGACCGAAACGTATCCGCGTGCCAACTCGTCGTGAACTGGCGTCTTACGGTATTAAACTGCCCTCACAGCGTGCGGCGGAAGAAAAAGCCCGTGAAGCCCAGCGCAATCAGTATGATTCTGGCGATCAGTATAATGATGATGAAATCGATGCGATGCAGCAGGATGAACTGGCACGTCAATTCGCCCAGACACAGCAGCAACGCTATGGCGAACAGTATCAACATGATGTGCCCGTGAACGCAGAAGATGCAGATGCTGCGGCAGAGGCTGAACTGGCTCGTCAGTTTGCGCAAACTCAACAACAACGTTATTCCGGCGAACAACCGGCTGGGGCGAATCCGTTCACGCTGGATGATTTTGAATTTTCGCCAATGAAAGCGTTGCTGGATGATGGTCCACACGAACCGCTGTTTACGCCAATTGTTGAACCTGTACAGCAGCCGCAACAACCGATTGCACCGCAGCAACAATATCAGCAGCCGCAACAACCAGTTGCGTCGCAGCCGCAGTATCAGCAGCCGCAACAACCGATTGCACCGCAGCAACAATATCAGCAGCCGCAACAACCAGTTGCGTCGCAGCCGCAGTATCAGCAGCCGCAGCAACCAGTTGCGCCGCAGCCGCAGTATCAGCAGCCGCAACAGCCGGTTGCGCCGCAGCCGCAGTATCAACAGCCGCAACAACCGGTTGCACCGCAGCCGCAGTATCAGCAGCCACAACAGCCAGTTGTGCCGCAGCCGCAGGATACCCTGCTTCATCCGCTGTTGATGCGTAATGGCGACAGCCGTCCGTTGCATAAACCGACGACGCCGCTGCCTTCTCTGGATTTGCTGACACCGCCGCCGAGCGAAGTGGAGCCGGTAGATACCTTTGCGCTTGAACAAATGGCGCGCCTGGTGGAAGCGCGTCTGGCTGATTTCCGTATTAAAGCCGATGTCGTCAATTACTCTCCGGGGCCGGTTATCACTCGCTTTGAATTAAACCTGGCACCGGGCGTAAAAGCGGCGCGCATTTCTAACTTGTCACGGGACCTTGCCCGTTCACTTTCGACGGTGGCGGTGCGTGTCGTTGAAGTTATTCCTGGCAAACCCTATGTAGGTCTGGAGTTACCAAATAAAAAACGACAAACCGTATATCTGCGCGAAGTTTTGGATAACGCCAAATTCCGCGATAATCCGTCGCCATTAACCGTGGTGCTGGGTAAAGATATCGCCGGTGAGCCGGTGGTTGCCGATCTGGCAAAAATGCCGCACTTGTTGGTTGCGGGGACTACCGGTTCCGGTAAGTCTGTCGGGGTGAACGCGATGATCCTGAGCATGCTTTATAAAGCACAGCCAGAAGATGTGCGTTTCATCATGATCGACCCGAAAATGCTGGAGCTTTCGGTTTATGAAGGCATTCCGCATCTGTTAACGGAAGTTGTTACTGATATGAAAGATGCCGCCAACGCGCTGCGCTGGTGTGTTAACGAGATGGAGCGTCGTTATAAACTGATGTCTGCGCTGGGTGTGCGTAATCTGGCGGGTTATAACGAAAAAATTGCTGAAGCCGATCGCATGATGCGTCCGATTCCAGACCCGTACTGGAAGCCGGGTGATAGTATGGATGCGCAGCATCCGGTGCTGAAAAAAGAGCCATACATTGTGGTGCTGGTGGATGAATTTGCCGACCTGATGATGACGGTAGGTAAAAAAGTGGAAGAGCTGATAGCACGTCTGGCGCAAAAAGCCCGTGCCGCGGGTATCCACCTCGTACTGGCAACTCAGCGTCCATCGGTTGATGTTATTACTGGTCTGATTAAAGCGAATATTCCGACCCGTATCGCCTTTACCGTATCCAGTAAGATTGACTCACGTACCATCCTTGATCAGGCTGGTGCGGAATCACTGCTGGGTATGGGGGATATGCTCTACTCTGGGCCGAACTCCACGTTGCCGGTGCGTGTCCACGGTGCATTCGTGCGTGACCAGGAAGTCCATGCCGTGGTGCAAGACTGGAAAGCACGTGGTCGTCCACAGTATGTTGATGGCATCACCTCCGATAGTGACAGCGAAGGTGGCGCGGGTGGTTTCGACGGCGCAGAAGAACTGGATCCGTTGTTCGATCAGGCTGTGCAGTTTGTCACTGAAAAACGCAAAGCGTCAATTTCAGGCGTACAGCGTCAGTTCCGCATAGGTTATAACCGTGCGGCGCGTATCATCGAACAGATGGAAGCGCAGGGGATTGTCAGCGAACAGGGGCACAACGGTAATCGTGAAGTGCTGGCCCCACCGCCGTTTGACTAATTAATGCATCGTATGCCGGAAAAGGCGCGGTAGCGTCGCATCCGGCACTCTATCAACTGAAAATTCAGTATTTTCTTCTTTCCTCAAGCTGATTATTAGCCTGGAATAGAGAGTAGAGGGAGCTCCCGGTCGGGAGTGACGTAATTTGAGGAATAATGATGAAAAAAATTGCCATCACCTGTGCATTACTCTCAAGCTTAGTAGCAAGCAGCGTTTGGGCTGATGCCGCAAGCGATCTGAAAAGCCGCCTGGATAAAGTCAGCAGCTTCCACGCCAGCTTCACACAAAAAGTGACTGACGGTAGCGGCGCGGCGGTGCAGGAAGGTCAGGGCGATCTGTGGGTGAAACGTCCAAATTTATTCAACTGGCATATGACTCAACCTGATGAAAGCATTCTGGTTTCTGACGGTAAAACACTGTGGTTCTATAACCCGTTCGTTGAGCAAGCTACGGCAACCTGGCTGAAAGATGCCACCGGTAATACGCCGTTTATGCTGATTGCCCGCAACCAGTCCAGCGACTGGCAGCAGTACAATATCAAACAGAATGGCGATGACTTTGTCCTGACGCCGAAAGCCAGCAATGGCAATCTGAAGCAGTTCACCATTAACGTGGGACGTGATGGCACGATCCATCAGTTTAGCGCGGTGGAGCAGGACGATCAGCGCAGCAGTTATCAACTGAAATCCCAGCAAAATGGGGCTGTGGATGCAGCGAAATTTACCTTCACCCCGCCGCAAGGCGTCACGGTAGATGATCAACGTAAGTAGAGGCACCTGAGTGAGCAATCTGTCGCTCGATTTTTCGGATAATACTTTTCAACCTCTGGCCGCGCGTATGCGGCCAGAAAATTTAGCACAGTATATCGGTCAACAACATTTGTTGGCTGCGGGGAAGCCGTTGCCGCGTGCTATCGAAGCCGGGCATTTGCATTCTATGATCCTCTGGGGGCCACCGGGTACCGGCAAAACAACCCTCGCTGAAGTGATTGCCCGCTATGCGAACGCTGATGTGGAACGTATTTCTGCCGTTACTTCTGGCGTGAAAGAGATTCGCGAGGCGATCGAGCGCGCTCGGCAAAACCGCAATGCTGGTCGCCGCACTATTCTTTTTGTTGACGAAGTTCACCGTTTCAACAAAAGCCAGCAGGATGCGTTTCTGCCACATATTGAAGACGGCACCATCACTTTTATTGGTGCAACCACTGAAAACCCGTCATTTGAGCTTAATTCGGCACTGCTTTCCCGTGCCCGTGTCTATCTGCTGAAATCCCTGAGTACAGAGGATATTGAGCAAGTACTGACTCAGGCGATGGAAGACAAAACCCGTGGCTATGGTGGTCAGGATATTGTTCTGCCAGATGAAACACGACGCGCCATTGCTGAACTGGTGAATGGCGACGCGCGCCGGGCGTTAAATACGCTGGAAATGATGGCGGATATGGCCGAAGTCGATGATAGCGGTAAGCGGGTCCTGAAGCCTGAATTACTGACCGAAATCGCCGGTGAACGTAGCGCCCGCTTTGATAACAAAGGCGATCGCTTTTACGATCTCATTTCCGCACTGCATAAGTCGGTACGTGGTAGCGCACCCGATGCGGCGCTGTACTGGTATGCACGAATTATTACTGCCGGTGGCGATCCGTTATATGTCGCGCGTCGCTGTCTGGCGATAGCGTCGGAAGATGTGGGTAATGCTGATCCACGAGCGATGCAGGTGGCAATTGCGGCCTGGGATTGCTTTACCCGAGTTGGCCCGGCGGAAGGTGAACGCGCCATTGCTCAGGCGATTGTTTACCTGGCCTGCGCGCCAAAAAGCAACGCTGTCTACACTGCGTTTAAAGCCGCGCTGGCGGATGCTCGCGAACGTCCGGATTATGACGTGCCGGTTCATTTGCGTAATGCGCCGACGAAATTAATGAAGGAAATGGGCTACGGGCAGGAATATCGTTACGCTCATGATGAAGCAAACGCTTATGCTGCCGGTGAGGTTTATTTCCCGCCGGAAATAGCACAAACACGCTATTATTTCCCGACAAACAGGGGCCTTGAAGGCAAGATTGGCGAAAAGCTCGCCTGGCTGGCTGAACAGGATCAAAATAGCCCCATAAAACGCTACCGTTAATGTTATCGTTGCGGTAATGTTGTTACTGTATCCCTGTGGTCGCAGGCTGTGGCCACATCTCCCATTTAATTCGATAAGCACAGGATAAGCATGCTCGATCCCAATCTGCTGCGTAATGAGCCAGACGCAGTCGCTGAAAAACTGGCACGCCGGGGCTTTAAGCTGGATGTAGATAAGCTGGGCGCTCTTGAAGAGCGTCGTAAAGTATTGCAGGTCAAAACGGAAAACCTGCAAGCGGAGCGTAACTCCCGATCGAAATCCATTGGCCAGGCGAAAGCGCGCGGGGAAGATATCGAGCCTTTACGTCTGGAAGTGAACAAACTGGGCGAAGAGCTGGATGCAGCAAAAGCCGAGCTGGATGCTTTACAGGCTGAAATTCGCGATATCGCGCTGACAATCCCTAACCTGCCAGCAGATGAAGTGCCGGTAGGTAAAGATGAAAATGACAACGTTGAAGTCAGCCGCTGGGGTACCCCGCGTGAGTTTGACTTCGAAGTTCGTGACCACGTGACGCTGGGTGAAATGCACTCTGGCCTGGACTTTGCAGCCGCAGTTAAGTTGACCGGTTCCCGCTTTGTGGTAATGAAAGGGCAGATTGCTCGCATGCACCGCGCACTGTCGCAGTTTATGCTGGATCTGCATACCGAACAGCATGGCTACAGTGAGAACTATGTTCCGTACCTGGTTAACCAGGACACGCTGTACGGTACGGGTCAGCTGCCGAAATTTGCTGGCGATCTGTTCCATACTCGTCCGCTGGAAGAAGAAGCAGACACCAGTAACTATGCGCTGATCCCAACGGCAGAAGTTCCGCTGACCAACCTGGTACGCGGTGAAATCATTGATGAAGATGATCTGCCAATTAAGATGACCGCCCACACCCCATGCTTCCGTTCTGAAGCCGGTTCATATGGTCGTGACACCCGTGGACTGATCCGTATGCATCAGTTCGACAAAGTTGAAATGGTGCAGATCGTGCGTCCGGAAGACTCAATGGCGGCGCTGGAAGAGATGACCGGTCATGCGGAAAAAGTCCTGCAGCTGCTGGGACTGCCGTACCGTAAAATCATCCTTTGTACCGGCGACATGGGTTTTGGTGCTTGCAAAACTTACGACCTGGAAGTATGGATCCCGGCACAGAACACCTACCGCGAGATCTCTTCCTGCTCCAACGTCTGGGATTTCCAGGCGCGTCGTATGCAGGCACGTTGCCGTAGCAAGTCGGACAAGAAAACCCGTCTGGTTCATACCCTGAACGGTTCTGGTCTGGCTGTTGGTCGTACGCTGGTTGCGGTTATGGAAAACTATCAGCAGGCTGATGGTCGTATTGAAGTACCAGAAGTTCTGCGTCCGTATATGAACGGACTGGAATATATTGGCTAATACCCAATTTTTCTGAATCTAAAAAGCGCCTGCGGGCGCTTTTTTTGTCTCCCTTTGATACCGAACAATAATTACTCCTCACTTACACGTAATACTACTTTCGAGTGAAAATCTACCTATCTCTTTGATTTTCAAATTATTCGATGTATACAAGCCTATATAGCGACCTGCTATAGAAATAATTACACAATACGGTTTGTTACTGGAATCAATCGTGAGCAAGCTTGAGTGAGCCATTATGAAAACGAAAATCCCTGATGCGGTATTGGCTGCTGAGGTGAGTCGCCGTGGTTTGGTAAAAACGACAGCGATCGGCGGCCTGGCAATGGCCAGCAGCGCATTAACATTACCTTTTAGTCGGATTGCGCACGCTGTCGATAGCGCCATTCCAACAAAATCAGACGAAAAGGTTATCTGGAGCGCCTGTACAGTTAACTGTGGTAGTCGCTGCCCGCTACGTATGCACGTCGTGGACGGTGAAATCAAATATGTTGAAACGGATAATACTGGCGATGACAACTATGACGGCCTGCACCAGGTGCGCGCCTGTCTGCGTGGTCGTTCCATGCGTCGCCGTGTCTACAATCCGGACCGCCTGAAATATCCGATGAAACGAGTCGGGGCGCGCGGTGAAGGCAAATTCGAGCGCATTAGCTGGGAAGAAGCCTACGACATCATCGCGACCAATATGCAGCGCCTGATCAAAGAGTACGGCAACGAGTCTATCTATCTGAACTATGGTACCGGTACGCTGGGCGGCACCATGACCCGCTCCTGGCCGCCGGGAAATACCCTGGTCGCTCGCCTGATGAACTGCTGCGGCGGTTATCTGAACCATTACGGTGACTACTCTTCCGCGCAAATTGCGGAAGGTTTGAACTATACCTACGGCGGCTGGGCAGATGGTAACAGCCCGTCGGATATCGAAAACAGTAAACTGGTAGTGCTGTTTGGTAATAACCCTGGCGAAACGCGAATGAGTGGCGGTGGGGTGACTTACTATCTTGAACAGGCGCGCCAGAAATCTAATGCTCGCATGATCATCATCGATCCGCGCTATACCGACACCGGTGCCGGGCGTGAAGATGAGTGGATCCCTATTCGTCCGGGAACAGATGCCGCACTGGTTAACGGTCTGGCGTATGTCATGATCACCGAAAACCTGGTGGATCAGGCATTCCTCGATAAATATTGCGTTGGCTACGACGAGAAAACACTGCCAGCCAGTGCGCCGAAAAATGGTCACTATAAAGCTTATATTCTGGGTGAAGGGCCAGATGGCGTGGCTAAAACGCCGGAATGGGCCTCGCAAATCACCGGTGTTCCGGCAGACAAAATCATCAAATTGGCTCGTGAAATCGGTAGTACCAAACCGGCGTTTATCAGCCAGGGATGGGGCCCGCAGCGTCACGCTAACGGTGAAATCGCAACCCGTGCTATCTCGATGCTGGCGATTCTGACCGGTAACGTTGGTATTAACGGGGGGAACAGCGGCGCGCGTGAAGGTTCATACAGCTTACCGTTTGTCCGTATGCCGACCCTCGAAAACCCGATCCAGACCAGCATTTCGATGTTTATGTGGACCGATGCCATTGAACGTGGCCCGGAAATGACAGCGCTGCGTGATGGTGTGCGCGGGAAAGATAAGCTGGATGTGCCGATCAAAATGATCTGGAACTATGCCGGTAACTGCCTGATTAACCAGCATTCTGAAATCAACCGTACCCATGAAATCCTTCAGGATGATAAGAAGTGCGAGCTGATTGTGGTTATCGACTGCCACATGACCTCATCAGCGAAATATGCTGACATCCTGCTGCCTGACTGCACCGCTTCCGAACAGATGGACTTTGCACTGGATGCATCCTGCGGGAATATGTCTTACGTGATTTTCAACGATCAGGTGATTAAACCGCGCTTTGAATGTAAGACCATCTATGAAATGACCAGCGAACTGGCAAAACGTCTTGGCGTTGAGCAACAGTTTACTGAAGGCCGTACACAGGAAGAGTGGATGCGGCATCTGTATGCCCAGTCGCGGGAAGCGATTCCTGAACTGCCAACGTTTGAAGAGTTCCGCAAGCAGGGGATCTTTAAAAAGCGCGACCCACAAGGGCACCACGTTGCTTATAAAGCCTTCCGTGAAGATCCGCAGGCAAATCCACTGACCACGCCATCGGGTAAAATTGAGATTTATTCGCAGGCGCTGGCTGACATTGCCGCGACCTGGGAATTGCCAGAAGGCGACGTGATCGATCCACTGCCGATCTATACGCCGGGCTTTGAAAGTTATCAGGATCCGCTGAACAAACAATATCCGCTGCAGCTTACGGGGTTCCACTACAAATCTCGCGTTCACTCAACTTACGGCAACGTTGATGTGCTGAAAGCAGCTTGCCGTCAGGAAATGTGGATCAACCCGCTTGATGCACAAAAACGCGGTATCAACAACGGCGATAAAGTCAGGATCTTTAACGATCGTGGTGAGGTTCATATTGAGGCGAAAGTGACGCCACGAATGATGCCGGGTGTGGTCGCACTGGGTGAAGGTGCCTGGTATGACCCGGATGCAAAACGTGTCGATAAGGGCGGTTGTATCAACGTACTGACCACTCAACGTCCGTCTCCTCTCGCTAAGGGGAATCCGTCACATACAAACCTTGTTCAGGTTGAAAAGGTGTAAGGAGTAACCGATGACAACCCAGTATGGATTTTTTATTGATTCCAGCCGTTGCACCGGTTGCAAAACCTGCGAGCTGGCCTGTAAAGACTATAAAGATCTGACGCCGGAAGTCAGCTTCCGCCGCATTTATGAATATGCTGGCGGTGACTGGCAGGAAGATAACGGTGTCTGGCATCAGAACGTGTTTGCCTACTATCTGTCGATTTCATGTAACCACTGCGAAGATCCGGCTTGTACTAAAGTCTGCCCGAGCGGTGCGATGCATAAACGTGAAGATGGTTTTGTTGTGGTCGATGAAGATGTGTGCATTGGCTGCCGCTACTGCCATATGGCTTGCCCGTATGGCGCACCGCAATATAACGAAACGAAAGGCCATATGACCAAATGCGATGGTTGTTATGACCGTGTTGCGGAGGGGAAAAAGCCGATCTGTGTTGAATCTTGCCCGCTGCGGGCGCTGGATTTCGGCCCTATCGACGAGCTGCGTAAAAAACATGGCGATCTGGCGGCCGTTGCGCCGTTGCCGCGAGCTCACTTTACCAAACCGAATATTGTGATCAAACCCAATGCCAACAGCCGCCCGACCGGGGATACCACTGGCTATCTGGCAAACCCGAAGGAGGTGTGAGATGGGAAGTGGATGGCATGAATGGCCGCTGATGATCTTCACGGTCTTCGGGCAATGTGTAGCGGGTGGTTTTATCGTTCTGGCTTTGGCGCTGCTCAAAGGCGACCTGCGAGCAGAAGCCCAGCAGCGTGTTATTGCCTGCATGTTTGGTTTATGGGTGCTGATGGGCATTGGCTTTATCGCCTCTATGCTTCATCTTGGTTCACCGATGCGCGCCTTTAACTCGCTCAACCGGGTAGGGGCTTCAGCACTCAGTAACGAAATCGCCAGCGGTTCGATCTTTTTTGCTGTTGGTGGCATCGGCTGGTTGCTGGCAATGCTGAAAAAGCTGTCACCGGCATTGCGTACGCTGTGGCTGATAGTGACGATGGTTCTTGGCGTCATCTTTGTCTGGATGATGGTGCGTGTGTATAACAGCATTGATACCGTTCCGACCTGGTACAGCATCTGGACGCCGATGGGCTTCTTCCTGACGATGTTTATGGGCGGCCCGTTACTGGGTTACCTGTTGCTGAGTCTGGCTGGCGTCGATGGCTGGGCGATGCGTCTGCTGCCAGCCATTTCTGTACTGGCCCTGGTAGTGAGTGGCGTGGTGTCAGTGATGCAGGGCGCAGAGCTGGCGACTATTCATAGCTCTGTGCAGCAGGCCGCAGCGCTGGTGCCGGACTATGGTGCGCTGATGTCCTGGCGGATCGTGCTTTTGGCCGTTGCCCTGTGCTTGTGGATTGCACCACAGCTAAAAGGTTATCAGCCTGCGGTTCCGCTACTTTCCGTATCATTCATTCTGCTTCTGGCAGGGGAATTAATCGGTCGTGGCGTATTCTATGGTTTGCATATGACCGTGGGGATGGCCGTCGCAAGCTAATCATAACAACCGGGGTTTCGGCCCCGGTTCTCTTTTATTTCTGCTTCGTTAACGTGTCATAACTGGTCATCAAATTACGATAATCAGGAATATGGTTAGAGAACAACGTCGCCAGTCCTTCAATATCATTACGCCAGTCGCGATGCAGCTCGCACGCCACGCCGAACCATGTCATCAATTGCGCACCAGCTTGCGACATGCGATCCCATGCCGAATGCCGGGTAATTTCATTAAAGGTCCCTGACGCGTCAGTCACGACAAAGACGTCAAACCCTTCTTCAATGGCTGAAAGCGCCGGGAATGCCACGCAAACTTCGGTTACCACACCGGCAATAATTAACTGTTTTTTACCTGTCGCTTTGACTGCTTTTACAAAATCTTCGTTATCCCAGGCGTTAATATTGCCCGGGCGAGCAATGTAAGGTGCATCGGGGAATTGTGCTTTCAGTTCTGGAACTAATGGGCCGTTAGGACCGGTTTCAAAACTGGTGGTAAGAATAGTAGGTAAGTTGAAATACTTAGCCAGGTCGCCCAGCGCCAGCACGTTATTTTTAAACTTATCGGGTTCGATATCCCGTACAAGGGAAAGTAAACCAGCCTGGTGATCAACAAGCAAAACGGCAGCATCATTTTTATCAAGACGAACATACGGTTTGGTCATCCTCTTCTCCTTTCGAGAGTCAGTGGTACGTCTGAAATCGGTCAGACGCGATGCATTGCTCTGAAAGCATAGACGGGAAATATGAGTTTGCTTTGACCATGAAATTTTTCGACTGAACGAAGCGTATGAAATTTGTGTTAGATCAATAAAAACAATCAGATGAGATTAATCGTCTCTCCAGCATTAGCGTTATGAATGAGTAATATAAATCGATAATACCTCCGCTGCGATATGCGCGTATTTTCACCCATTGACAATGTTTTTGGCGGTGGCATGATGCGCATGAAATTTGAACTTCCTCACGGTTTTAATTCATGTCCACGTATACCCGGCCTGTCATGCTTTTGCTGTCTGGCCTGCTTTTGTTGACTCTGGCGATCGCAGTGTTAAATACACTCGTGCCGCTTTGGCTCGCCCAGGAACACATGTCCACATGGCAGGTAGGCGTTGTCAGCTCATCCTATTTTACCGGCAACCTGATCGGTACATTGCTGACAGGGTATGTCATTAAGCGCATTGGCTTTAACCGCAGCTATTATCTGGCCTCCTTCATTTTTGCCGCTGGCTGTGCCGGCCTTGGCCTGATGATTGGATTCTGGAGCTGGTTGGCTTGGCGTTTTGTCGCCGGCGTCGGCTGTGCCATGATTTGGGTGGTTGTTGAGAGCGCGCTGATGTGCAGTGGGACGTCACGTAACCGTGGGCGTTTGCTTGCTGCGTATATGATGGTTTATTACGTGGGAACGTTTTTAGGCCAGTTACTGGTCAGCAAAGTTTCAACCGAGCTGATGTCCGTATTGCCGTGGGTTACAGGTTTGACGTTGGCAGGGATCTTACCGCTGTTGTTTACGCGTGTGCTGAATCAGCAGGCTGAAAACCATGATTCGACGTCAATTACGTCAATGCTAAAACTCCGTCAGGCGCGGCTTGGCGTGAATGGCTGCATTATCTCTGGAATCGTTCTGGGATCTCTATATGGCCTGATGCCGCTGTACCTCAATCACAAAGGGGTGAGCAATGCCAGCATTGGTTTCTGGATGGCGGTACTGGTCAGTGCGGGTATCCTTGGACAATGGCCGATTGGACGTCTGGCGGATAAGTTTGGTCGACTGCTGGTGTTGCGTGTTCAGGTCTTTGTCGTCATTCTCGGCAGTATCGCGATGCTTAGCCAGGCGGCGATGGCCCCAGCGTTATTCATCCTCGGTGCCGCTGGCTTTACGCTATATCCGGTGGCGATGGCATGGGCTTGCGAGAAAGTTGAACATCATCAACTGGTGGCGATGAACCAGGCCTTACTGTTGAGCTATACCGTGGGAAGTCTGCTTGGCCCGTCATTTACTGCCATGCTAATGCAGAATTTCTCCGATAATTTATTGTTTATCATGATCGCCAGCGTATCGTTTATCTATTTGCTGATGCTGCTTCGCAACGCCGGTCATACGCCGAAACCCGTTGCTCACGTGTAAATGAATTCAAGCAGAGTGTGAACTTACTGTTTCACACTCTGCTTTTTTGTTTCTTCTATCTGACTTGCTTTATTCCAAATTTTATTCGTTTAAAAATAAAATGTGCAGCAGGTTATAATTTTGCATTTCGCTATTTCCGCACTTCTTATTTGCCGCGCATAATCCCTCGTTTTACAGATACCCCTTTAATTTTGGCGAAGGATTTGTCTATGGCTGGGAATGTTCAGGAAAAACAGCTGCGATGGTACAACATTGCGCTGATGTCTTTTATCACTGTCTGGGGTTTTGGCAACGTTGTTAATAACTATGCCAACCAGGGGCTGGTGGTTGTTTTTTCATGGGTGTTTATCTTTGCGCTCTATTTCACACCTTATGCGCTAATTGTTGGTCAGTTAGGCTCGACCTTCAAAGATGGGAAAGGCGGGGTCAGTACCTGGATTAAACACACGATGGGACCCGGACTGGCTTACCTCGCCGCGTGGACCTACTGGGTAGTGCATATTCCCTATCTGGCACAAAAACCCCAGGCAATACTGATTGCGCTCGGTTGGGCGATGAAAGGCGACGGTTCGTTAATCAAAGAATATTCAGTCGTAGCGTTACAGGGGTTAACGCTGGTGCTGTTTATCTTCTTTATGTGGGTTGCTTCACGCGGTATGAAATCGCTGAAAATCGTCGGTTCTGTGGCAGGGATTGCGATGTTTGTTATGTCGCTCCTGTATGTGGCGATGGCGGTAACCGCGCCTGCAATTACTGAAGTGCATATTGCGACCACAAACATTACCTGGGAAACGTTCATTCCTCATATCGACTTTACCTACATTACCACTATTTCAATGCTGGTTTTCGCGGTTGGCGGAGCAGAGAAGATTTCTCCTTACGTTAATCAAACGCGCAACCCAGGAAAAGAATTTCCAAAAGGGATGTTATGCCTGGCGGTGATGGTTGCGGTTTGTGCCATTCTGGGCTCACTGGCGATGGGGATGATGTTTGACTCGCGTAATATCCCGGATGACTTAATGACTAACGGTCAGTATTACGCCTTTCAGAAGCTGGGCGAGTATTACAACATGGGTAATACTTTAATGGTGATTTATGCCATTGCGAATACCCTGGGACAAGTAGCTGCGCTGGTATTCTCGATTGATGCGCCGCTTAAAGTGTTATTAGGCGATGCTGACAGCAAATATATTCCAGCCAGTTTATGTCGTACCAACGCTTCTGGTACGCCCGTTAATGGCTATTTTCTGACCCTGGTGCTGGTGGCGATCCTGATAATGCTGCCGACTCTCGGCATTGGTGATATGAACAATCTCTATAAATGGCTGTTGAATCTTAACTCGGTAGTGATGCCGCTGCGTTATTTATGGGTATTTGTTGCATTTATTGCAGTTGTTCGCCTGGCGCAGAAATATAAGCCGGAATATGTCTTTATTCGTAATAAGCCGCTGGCAATGACCGTCGGAATTTGGTGTTTTGCCTTTACCGCTTTTGCCTGCCTGACTGGTATTTTCCCGAAAATGGAAGCCTTCACCGCAGAGTGGACCTTCCAGTTGGCGCTGAATGTTGCAACGCCGTTTGTGCTGGTAGGATTAGGGCTGATATTCCCGCTGCTGGCGCGTAAAGCGAATAGCAAATAATTATTGTGGTCGGTGACGCTGACTCTGGCAGATCTGACCCGTTTTTACATAATCGAGAAATGCGCGCAAGCCGCAGGACATATACTGGCGGTTTGGGTAATACATTTGGAAGCTGTGCTGTAAGGGCGTTAGAAATAGAGCTCTGAATTATTTATGCAGCGCGGAATAAAAAAGCGGCAACTCAATAAAGTTGCCGCTTTATGGGGAAATTAGAACATTACCTTATGACCGTACTGCTCAAGAATGCCTTTCACGCGTTCCATGGTCTCTTTCTTCGGTGGTTTAACACCATCAAGTTTGTATTCTTCACCCATCGCCACCCATTTGTGTTTGCCCAGTTCGTGGTAGGGGAGAAGCTCGATTTTCTCAACGTTGCCCATATCACGGGTAAATTCACCGAGGCGATGCGCTGAATCGTCATCGTCAGACCAGCCTGGGACAACAACGTAGCGGATCCACACCTTCACATTTTTGTTCGCCAGATATTTGGCGAACTCCAGCGTGCGGTGGTTTGAAACTCCAACCAGATTTTGGTGGATCTCGTCGTTCATCTGTTTGAGATCGAGCATTACCAGGTCGGTTACTTCCAGCAGTTCATCAATCACCGGATCGTAACGACGAACAAAACCGTTGGTGTCCAGACAGGTATGAATGCCTTCTTTTTTGCAGGCGCGGAACCAGTCACGAACAAACTCAGCTTGCAGGATTGCTTCACCGCCGGATGCGGTAACGCCGCCGCCGGAAGCGTTCATAAAGTGGCGATAGGTCACCACCTCTTTCATTAAATCTTCAACGGTAACTTCTTTACCGCCATGCGTGTCCCAGGTGTCGCGGTTATGACAATACAGGCAGCGCATCAGGCAGCCCTGGAAAAAGGTGATAAAGCGAATACCCGGGCCGTCTACGGTTCCACAGGATTCAAAGGAGTGAATGCGACCAATAACTGACATTGCGGTGTTTCTCCAGATGTGGCCCATCTGAGGCCGTGTTGGTGCGCAGCTCGAAGGCTACGTCGAGTCTGTTTTGGCAGTCACCTTAAAGTATAGATAGCTGACAAAAAAGGCTCTCGTGCTAAAAAAGGCCCCACTTTCGTGGAGCCTTTATTGTACGCTTTTTACTGTACGATTTCAGTCAAATCTAATTACATAGATTGAGTGAAGGTACGAGTAATAACGTCCTGCTGCTGTTCTTTAGTCAGCGAGTTGAAACGTACTGCGTAGCCAGATACACGGATGGTCAGCTGCGGATATTTTTCCGGGTTTTCCATCGCGTCGAGCAGCATTTCACGGTTCATCACGTTAACGTTCAGGTGCTGACCACCTTCGATGGACGCTTCGTGGTGGAAGTAACCATCCATCAGACCAGCCAGGTTGGTCTTACGAACTTCGTCGTCTTTACCCAGTGCGTTCGGAACGATAGAGAAGGTGTAGGAGATACCATCTTTAGCGTAAGCAAACGGCAGTTTAGCAACGGAAGTCAGAGAGGCTACTGCACCTTTCTGGTCACGACCGTGCATCGGGTTAGCACCCGGTCCGAACGGCGCGCCAGCACGACGACCGTCTGGGGTGTTACCAGTTTTCTTACCATACACAACGTTAGAAGTGATGGTCAGAACAGACTGAGTCGGGATAGCGTCACGGTAGGTGTGCAGTTTCTGAATTTTCTTCATGAAACGTTCTACCAGGTCAACAGCCAGGTCATCTACACGCGGATCGTTGTTACCAAACTGCGGGTATTCGCCTTCGATTTCGAAGTCGATAGCCAGACCGTCTTCGTCACGAATCGGTTTAACTTTCGCATATTTGATTGCAGACAGGGAGTCAGCAGCAACGGACAGACCAGCGATACCACACGCCATGGTGCGGATAACGTCACGGTCGTGCAGCGCCATCAGAGAGGCTTCGTAGCTGTACTTGTCGTGCATGTAGTGGATGATGTTCAGTGCAGTGATGTACTGTTTAGCCAGCCAGTCCATGAAGTGATCCATGCGCTCCATCACTTCATCGTAGTTCAGGAGATCGCCTTTGATCGGCTCAGACTTCGGACCAACCTGCATTTTCAGTTTTTCGTCAACGCCGCCGTTGATTGCGTACAGCATGGTTTTCGCCAGGTTTGCACGCGCACCGAAGAACTGCATTTGTTTACCAACGATCATCGGGCTTACGCAGCAAGCGATAGCGTAGTCATCGTTGTTGAAGTCCGGACGCATCAGGTCATCGTTCTCATACTGCAGAGAAGAGGTGTCGATGGACACTTTAGCAGCGAATTTCTTGAAGTTCAGCGGCAGTTTTTCAGACCACAGAATGGTCATGTTCGGTTCCGGAGACGGACCCATGGTGTACAGGGTGTTCAGGAAACGGAAGCTGTTTTTGGTAACCAGGGTACGACCGTCGAGGCCCATACCACCGATAGATTCGGTTGCCCAGATCGGGTCGCCAGAGAACAGTTCATCGTATTCCGGAGTACGCAGGAAGCGAACCATACGCAGTTTCATGACCAGGTGGTCAACCATTTCCTGCGCTTCTTGTTCGGTGATCTTGCCAGCTTTCAGGTCACGTTCGATGTACACATCCAGGAAGGTGGAGGTACGACCGAAGGACATTGCAGCACCGTTCTGAGACTTAACAGCAGCCAGGTAGCCGAAGTAAGTCCACTGGATAGCTTCCTGAGCGTTGGTAGCCGGACCAGAGATGT
Source organism: Escherichia sp. WS3227_2 (assembly GCF_046486495.1). Classification (NCBI taxonomy): domain Bacteria; kingdom Pseudomonadati; phylum Pseudomonadota; class Gammaproteobacteria; order Enterobacterales; family Enterobacteriaceae; genus Escherichia; species Escherichia sp. WS3227_2. The sequence goes on along the minus strand of NZ_JBJQLG010000008.1, from coordinate 40,948 downwards.
CGTAGCCGTATTTCGCAGCCATTTCTTTCATCTGACCCAGAGCGCGGTGCTGTTCAGCGATTTCTTCGCGCAGACGGATAGTCTGTTCCAGGTTTACGCCGTTTTCCAGATCAGCCTGCAGAGAGGTGAACTGTGCAAGTTTGTCTTTCATCAGGTAGTCGATACCGTACAGCGCAACGCGACGGTAGTCACCGATGATACGACCACGGCCATAAGCATCTGGCAGACCGGTCAGAACACCGGATTTACGGCAACGCAGGATGTCCGGAGTGTAAACGTCGAACACGCCCTGGTTGTGAGTTTTACGGTATTCAGTGAAGATTTTTTTGATCATCGGGTCCAGTTCGCGGTTGTACGCTTTGCAGGAACCTTCGATCATTTTGATACCACCGAACGGGATAAGAGCACGTTTCAGCGGAGCTTCAGTCTGCAGACCAACAACTTTTTCCAACGCTTTGTTGATGTAGCCAGCGTCGTGAGAGGTGATGGTGGAAGCAACAGCGGTGTCAAAGTCAACTGGCGCGTGAGTGCGGTTTTCCAGTTTAACGCCTTCCATTACTTTGTCCCACAGGGTGGTGGTCGCTTCAGTAGCGCCAGCCAGGAAGGACTCGTCACCCTCGTACGGAGTGTAGTTTTTCTGAATGAAGTCACGGACGTTTACTTCATTCTGCCAGTCACCTTTGGTAAAACCTTCCCAGGCTGTGGCTAACTTTTCATTAAGCTCGGACATGTAACACCTACCTTCTTAAGTGGATTTTTTATTTACTGCGTACTTCGACAACCATTAATGGTGATCGTTTTCACGCAGATAAATGACCCAGTATGTCAACCCAACCAACAAACCACCGCCGATAATATTACCGATCGTAACCGGAATCAGGTTATCAGTGATGAAGTTCATCACGGTCAGGTGAGAAAAATTTTCCGGTGCAGAACCGACAGCGGTCCAGAATTCCGGAGATGCGAAGTCGCGGATTACAATACCCATCGGGATCATAAACATGTTTGCGATACTGTGCTCAAAACCGCTGGCAACAAACATCGCGACCGGCAGCACCATAATGAACGCTTTATCCATCAGGCTGCGGCCAGAATAACTCATCCATACTGCCAGACATACCATCAGGTTTGCCAGGATACCAAGACAGACGGCCTCAATAAAAGTATGGTGCACTTTGTGGTCGGCGGTTTGTAGGACGTTTAGTCCCCATTGACCATTCGCGGTCATATACTCGCCGGAAAGCCACATTAAAAGTACAAACAGCAGTGCGCCGACCAGGTTGCCAAAATAGACATTTAGCCAGTTTTTCGCCAACTGACCCCAGGTGATGCGCCCACTCGCCTTAGCAACAACAATCAACACTGTGGAAGTAAAGAGATCGGCTCCGCAGACAACACAAAGAATCAGCCCCAGAGAGAAGCAAATGCCGCCAACCAGTTTTGCCATGCCGAAGGGCATTGTTCCTGTGCCAGTGGTTGCTGTGATATAGAAGACGAATGCGATTGAGATGAAAACACCGGCGGTAATCGCCAGATAGAAAGTCTTAAGCGGATGTTTCGTTGCTTTATAGACACCTGCCTCTTCGGCCACTTTGGCCATTGCTGCAGGAAGTAAAAGATCAAAAGGGTTGTCAGCTTTCACACTAACTCTCTCTTTATTAAGTCGGCGACGAGATACTAACAAAGCATTATAGATGAGAAATTGATATAGATCATATCTCGCCTGGCTTATAGGCCCGTAACTCGCATGGTTTTTATGCAAATACGGAGTAAATATTTGATTATCCAAATAAAAATAAATTTTAAAAATTAACAAATGAGTTGAATTTTTTCCGCATCCTCCGCTAAAACAGTTAATTAAAAGGGAGCACCAGGCGAATAAAGTAACAATATCGATCGTATTTATTAAATACGAATTACCGATATTTAACTTTATAATTACAATTATTTTATTAATGCAAATATATGTAAAGCGGGGCATTAAAAAAACGCCCCGTAATATAACTCAGACGAATCATTAAGCCTACATTGCGTAGGCTATTTGATTTTATTTTGCCCAGAATGCTGCTTTGGCGCGCTGCAGCTTTTCGTAGGCCTTCAACAACGACTGATGTGCAGCAAACGCGTGCAGATCGCTATCTACTGGTTGCAAGCCATAAAACGCCGCTTCGCCGCTCATTGCCGCACTGGCGGCTTCCACGGCATCTGCGCCGTACATGCGAACAAACGCATTCAGATATTGCAGCGGCTGGCGATCTTCTTCCTGCGCCAGTAATAACAACGTTTGCAGGCAGCGATAATAGTTGGCGCGTTCCGGGCTGAATACCGATGAGTTAAACTCCATCGTCCATTCGGTCCAGACCAGAGCCTGTTCCAGATCGCCACCAGCCAGCGCCAGCATGGCTTTTAATTCTCCGATACGCAGGGTGTACCAACCGTTATCCGACCCGGTCGCCAGACCCAACAGCTCACGCACGCGAGTAAAGTCATCAAAACCTTCTTCATCCAGTTGCTCGATAAGGTTCAGGTAATCTTCTTTTTCCCACTCGCTGCCTGGTAACGAAAGAATCGTTTCACGTAAATGGCTGCCCATACTGTTATTCGCCAGCCACAGATCTTCAGCCGGATAAATATCGGACATGCCAGGCACGATAATACGGCAAGCATAAACGCCCAGATGCTCGTAATCGGCAATATAAACTTCTTTATCTTCTTTGTTGAAGATAGCCATCAGCGTAGCAAACTCTTCTTCCGTAGTGCCGGAGAAATTCCAGTCCACAAACGGATAATCGGCATCCTGCTTGAACAGGTCCCAGGAGATTAAACCGCTGGAATCGATAAAGTGCGTTTCGAGGTTGGTATGTTCAGCAACTTCTTCATCATCGAAGGTTGGCGGAGTAAACACATCCAAATCTTTCAGGCCACGACCTTGCAGCAGCTCGGTCACGGTACGTTCCAGTGCTACGCCAAAATCAGGATGCGCACCGAAAGAGGCAAAGCAGGTACCATTAGCAGGATTGAACAGTACCACGCAAATCACCGGATACTGGCCGCCAAGCGAACCATCATAAGCAAAGATTGGGAAACCTTCTGCTTCCAGCGTTTCGATGGCTTCAACCACCGCTGGGTAACGCGCCAGCACGTCTGCTGGGATTTCCGGCAAGCTGATGCTTTCAGCAATAATGCGGTTTTTCACGTAGCGTTCGAAAACTTCGGACAACCCCTGAACGCGTGCTTCGTTTCGGGTATTGCCAGCGGACATACCGTTAGAAACGTACAGGTTACCAATGATATTCATCGGAATATAAACGATCTGATTGTCGGACTGGCGCGTAAACGGCAGACCGCAAATACCACGATCTTCGTTACCGGATTGTAGGTCAATCAGCATGCTGCCGGTCAGTTCATTCTCCGGATCGTAAAATGCGCGCAGACGGTCATCGAGCAGCCCTTCTGGTACATCGTCGTTTTCGGTCAGTGGGAACCATTTTTCGTTGGGATAATGCACGAATGGACCGTTGGCGATGGTTTCGCCCAGCCAGAAGTCAGCAAAAAAGTAGTTGGTAGACAGACGCTCGAAATATTCGCCGAGTGCAGAAGCCAGCGCCGCTTTTTTGGTTGCGCCTTTACCGTTGGTAAAACACAGTGCGCACTCTTTGTCGCGAATATGTACAGACCAGACGTTAGGCACGGGATTCAGCCAAGAGGCCTCTTCAATCTGAAAACCGAGGTCTGAAAGTTTTTGCTGGAAGCGAGCGATGGAATCTTCCAGAGCGGCATCTTTGCCGGGGATAAATGTTTGCGTCATGAAAATCACTTTAGTCGTACGGAAAGCGCGCAATAATACGGGTTTTATCTCAAAGGCGCTATCACCGCCGCCATGCCGATGAACTGTTGACTATGCTTTTAGTGGATAAACCACGATAAGAGCATAAAAATGAAGGCGTTTGATCTCCACCGTATGGCATTTGATAAAGTGCCTTTTGATTTCCTTGGCGAAGTGGCACTACGTAGTCTTTATACCTTTGTACTGGTTTTTTTGTTCCTCAAAATGACCGGAAGACGCGGTGTGCGGCAGATGTCGCTTTTTGAAGTGTTAATCATTCTGACGCTGGGATCAGCGGCGGGAGATGTGGCGTTTTATGATGATGTGCCGATGGTCCCGGTACTTATCGTCTTTATTACTCTGGCGTTGTTATACCGCCTGGTAATGTGGTTGATGGCGCACAGTGAAAAACTGGAAGATCTTCTGGAAGGCAAGCCAGTTGTCATTATTGAAGATGGCGAGCTGGCCTGGTCAAAACTCAATAACTCCAACATGACGGAATTTGAGTTCTTTATGGAGCTACGATTGCGCGGTGTAGAGCAGTTGGGGCAAGTACGTCTGGCGATTCTCGAAACCAACGGGCAAATCAGTGTCTATTTCTTTGAAGATGACAAGGTGAAACCGGGCTTACTTATTTTACCCAGTGACTGTACTCAGCGTTACAAAGTGGTACCTGAGTCGGCGGACTATGCCTGCATTCGTTGCAGTGAAATCATTCATATGAACGCGGGGGAAAAACAATTATGTCCGCGCTGTGCAAATCCAGAATGGACGAAGGCAAGTCGGGCAAAACGGGTGACGTGACAGTAAAAACATCGGCTTTTTGCTAATAATCCGAGAGATTCTTTTGTGTGATGCAAGCCACATTTTTGCCCTCAACGGTTTTACTCATTGCGATGTGTGTCACTGAATGATAAAACCGATAGCCACAGGAATAATGTATTACCTGTGGTCGCAATCGATTGACCGCGGGTTAATAGCAACGCAACGTGGTGAGGGGAAATGGCTCAAATCTTCAATTTTAGTTCTGGTCCGGCAATGTTACCGGCAGAGGTGCTTAAACAGGCTCAACAGGAACTGCGCGACTGGAACGGTCTTGGTACGTCGGTGATGGAAGTGAGTCACCGTGGCAAAGAGTTCATTCAGGTTGCAGAGGAAGCCGAGAAGGATTTTCGCGATCTTCTTAACATCCCCTCCAACTACAAAGTATTGTTCTGCCATGGCGGCGGTCGCGGTCAGTTTGCTGCTGTTCCGCTGAATATTCTCGGTGATAAAACCACCGCAGATTATGTTGATGCCGGTTACTGGGCGGCAAGTGCCATTAAAGAAGCGAAAAAATACTGCACGCCTAATGTCTTCGACGCCAAAGTGACTGTTGATGGTCTGCGCGCGGTTAAGCCAATGCGCGAATGGCAACTCTCTGATAATGCTGCTTATATGCATTACTGCCCGAATGAAACCATCGACGGTATCGCTATCGACGAAACGCCAGACTTCGGCAAAGATGTGGTGGTCGCCGCCGACTTCTCTTCAACCATTCTTTCCCGTCCGATTGACGTCAGCCGTTATGGTGTAATTTACGCTGGCGCGCAGAAAAATATCGGCCCGGCTGGCCTGACAATCGTCATCGTTCGTGAAGATTTGCTGGGCAAAGCGAATATCGCGTGTCCGTCGATTCTGGATTATTCCATTCTCAACGATAACGACTCCATGTTTAACACGCCGCCGACATTTGCCTGGTATCTGTCTGGTCTGGTCTTTAAATGGCTGAAAGCGAACGGCGGTGTAGCTGCAATGGATAAAATCAATCAGCAAAAAGCAGAACTGCTGTATGGGGTGATTGATAACAGCGATTTCTACCGCAATGACGTGGCGAAAGCTAACCGTTCGCGGATGAACGTGCCGTTCCAGTTGGCGGACAGTGCGCTTGACAAATTGTTCCTTGAAGAGTCTTTTGCTGCTGGCCTTCATGCGCTGAAAGGTCACCGTGTGGTCGGCGGAATGCGCGCGTCTATTTATAACGCCATGCCGCTGGAAGGCGTTAAAGCGCTGACAGACTTCATGGTTGAGTTCGAACGCCGTCACGGCTAATGCCGAAATTTTGCTTAATCCCCACAGCCAGCCTGTGGGGTTTTTATTTCTGTTGTAGAGAGTTGAGTTCATGGAATCCCTGACGTTACAACCCATCGCTCGTGTCGATGGCACTATTAATCTGCCCGGTTCCAAGAGCGTTTCTAACCGCGCTTTATTGCTGGCGGCATTAGCACACGGCAAAACAGTATTAACCAATCTGCTGGATAGCGATGACGTGCGCCATATGCTGAATGCATTAGCAGCGTTAGGGGTAAGCTATACGCTTTCAGCTGATCGTACGCGTTGCGAAATCATCGGTAACGGCGGTCCATTACACGCAGAAGGTGCCCTGGAGTTGTTCCTCGGTAACGCCGGAACGGCAATGCGTCCGCTGGCGGCAGCTCTTTGTCTGGGTAGCAATGATATTGTGCTGACCGGTGAACCGCGTATGAAAGAACGCCCCATTGGTCATCTGGTGGATGCGCTGCGCCTGGGCGGGGCGAAGATCACTTACCTGGAACAAGAAAATTATCCACCATTGCGTTTACAGGGCGGCTTTACTGGCGGCAACGTTGAAGTTGATGGCTCCGTTTCCAGCCAGTTCCTCACCGCACTGTTAATGACTGCGCCTCTTGCGCCGGAAGATACGGTGATTCGTATTAAAGGCGATCTGGTTTCTAAACCTTACATCGACATCACACTCAATCTGATGAAGACGTTTGGTGTTGAAATTGAAAATCAGCACTATCAACAATTTGTCGTTAAAGGCGGGCAGTCTTATCAGTCTCCGGGTACTTATTTGGTCGAAGGCGATGCATCTTCCGCTTCTTACTTTCTGGCAGCAGCAGCAATCAAAGGCGGCACTGTAAAAGTGACCGGTATTGGACGTAACAGTATGCAGGGTGATATTCGCTTTGCTGATGTGCTGGAAAAAATGGGCGCGACCATTTGCTGGGGCGACGATTATATTTCCTGCACGCGTGGTGAACTGAACGCTATTGATATGGATATGAACCATATTCCCGATGCGGCGATGACCATTGCCACGGCGGCGTTATTTGCAAAAGGCACCACCACGCTGCGCAATATCTATAACTGGCGTGTTAAAGAGACCGATCGCCTGTTTGCGATGGCAACAGAACTGCGTAAAGTTGGTGCGGAAGTAGAAGAGGGGCACGATTACATTCGTATCACTCCACCGGAAAAACTGAACTTTGCCGAGATCGCGACATACAATGATCACCGGATGGCGATGTGTTTCTCGCTGGTGGCGTTGTCAGATACACCAGTGACGATTCTTGATCCCAAATGCACGGCCAAAACATTTCCGGATTATTTTGAGCAGCTGGCGCGGATTAGCCAGGCAGCCTGAATGAACAACGTGCAATAAATAGCCAAATCTTTCTTTATCAAAACGTCGGTACATTGCCGGCGTTTTTTTTCGGACCTTGTGAGTCATTTTGATTAATGGTAGCGTCGTTTGTCAATGTAAGCTATTGATACATAATATTTATATATGATTAATCAACGGATGATTCACATGAAGAATACTAAATTACTGCTGGCGATTGCGGCCTCTGCAGCATTACTGACAGAGTGTCAAAATACCCACGGTATTGATACCAATATGGCTATCAGCTCAGGTTTAAATGCCTATAAAGCAGCAACGTTAAGCGATGCTGATGCAAAAGCGATTGCCAATCAGGGCTGTGCCGAAATGGACAGCGGCAATCAAGTCGCAAGTAAATCCAGCAAGTACGGTAAACGTCTGGCAAAAATCGCCAAAGCATTGGGTAACAATATTAATGGCACGCCGGTCAACTATAAGGTTTATATGACCAGCGACGTCAACGCATGGGCGATGGCGAACGGCTGTGTTCGTGTCTACAGTGGCCTGATGGACATGATGAACGACAACGAAATTGAAGGCGTTCTGGGTCATGAACTGGGCCACGTCGCGTTGGGTCACTCGCTGGCTGAAATGAAAGCTTCTTATGCGATCGTTGCCGCACGTGATGCGATTTCCGCTACCAGCGGTGTGGCTTCCCAGCTTTCTCGCTCACAATTAGGTGATATCGCAGAAGGCGCGATCAATGCTAAATACTCCCGCGATAAAGAGTCCGAAGCAGATGATTTCTCCTTTGATCTGTTGAAGAAACGTGGCATCAGCACCCAGGGGCTGGTTGGCAGCTTTGAAAAATTGGCCAGCCTGGATGGCGGTCGTACCCAGTCCATGTTTGACTCTCACCCACCATCAACAGAGCGTGCGCAACACATACGTGATCGTATCGCCTCTGGTAAGTAAATCATTGTCATCTTTCGGGCTGGTCTTCTGCCAGCCCGCTATAATTGCGCAATAAATCCCCATCTGAATACAGACAAAACTGGTTTTTGCACACAACGTTAACGATTTGTGGCGTCGGCGCGTATAATGCGCGCGGTTATGTTAACGGTACGCCTGTTTTAAGGAGATAAAGATGACGGCAATTGCCCCGGTTATTACCATTGATGGCCCAAGCGGTGCAGGGAAAGGCACCTTGTGTAAGGCTATGGCGGAAGCGTTGCAATGGCATCTGCTGGATTCGGGTGCAATTTATCGCGTACTGGCACTGGCGGCATTACATCACCATGTTGATGTTGCTTCGGAAGATGCGCTGGTGCCGCTGGCATCCCATCTGGATGTACGTTTTGTGTCGACCAATGGCAATCTGGAAGTGATCCTCGAAGGGGAAGATGTCAGCGGCGAAATTCGTACTCAGGAAGTGGCGAATGCTGCTTCACAAGTCGCGGCATTCCCACGCGTTCGTGAAGCATTATTGCGTCGCCAACGCGCGTTTCGCGAATTACCAGGCCTGATTGCCGATGGCCGCGACATGGGAACGGTGGTATTCCCTGATGCGCCAGTGAAAATTTTCCTTGACGCCTCCTCGGAAGAACGTGCGCATCGCCGCATGCTACAGTTGCAGGAGAAGGGCTTTAGTGTTAACTTTGAGCGCCTTTTGGCCGAGATCAAAGAACGCGACGACCGCGATCGTAACCGAGCGGTAGCGCCACTGGTTCCGGCAGCCGATGCTTTAGTGTTGGATTCCACCACCTTAAGCATTGAGCAAGTGATTGAAAAAGCGCTACAATACGCGCGCCAGAAATTGGCTCTCGCATAAGCGACCGAATTTGCAGTACCCCCGTTGCAATGGAATGACAGCGGGTATGTTAAACAACCCCATCCGGCATGGAGCCAGGTGGACGTTAAATATAAACCTGAAGATTAAACATGACTGAATCTTTTGCTCAACTCTTTGAAGAGTCCTTAAAAGAAATCGAAACCCGCCCGGGTTCTATCGTTCGTGGCGTTGTTGTTGCTATCGACAAAGACGTAGTACTGGTTGACGCTGGTCTGAAATCTGAGTCCGCCATCCCGGCTGAGCAGTTCAAAAACGCCCAGGGCGAGCTGGAAATCCAGGTAGGTGACGAAGTTGACGTTGCTCTGGACGCAGTAGAAGACGGCTTCGGTGAAACTCTGCTGTCCCGTGAGAAAGCTAAACGTCACGAAGCCTGGATCACGCTGGAAAAAGCTTACGAAGATGCTGAAACTGTTACCGGTGTTATCAACGGCAAAGTTAAGGGCGGCTTCACTGTTGAGCTGAACGGTATTCGTGCGTTCCTGCCAGGTTCTCTGGTAGACGTTCGTCCGGTGCGTGACACTCTGCACCTGGAAGGCAAAGAGCTTGAATTCAAAGTAATCAAGCTGGATCAGAAGCGCAACAACGTTGTTGTTTCTCGTCGTGCCGTTATCGAATCCGAAAACAGCGCAGAGCGCGATCAGCTGCTGGAAAACCTGCAGGAAGGCATGGAAGTTAAAGGTATCGTTAAGAACCTCACTGACTACGGTGCATTCGTTGATCTGGGCGGCGTTGACGGCCTGCTGCACATCACTGACATGGCCTGGAAACGCGTTAAGCATCCGAGCGAAATCGTCAACGTGGGCGACGAAATCACTGTTAAAGTGCTGAAGTTCGACCGCGAACGTACCCGTGTATCCCTGGGCCTGAAACAGCTGGGCGAAGATCCGTGGGTAGCTATCGCTAAACGTTATCCGGAAGGTACCAAACTGACTGGTCGCGTGACCAACCTGACCGACTACGGCTGCTTCGTTGAAATCGAAGAAGGCGTTGAAGGCCTGGTACACGTTTCCGAAATGGATTGGACCAACAAAAACATCCACCCGTCCAAAGTTGTTAACGTTGGCGATGTAGTGGAAGTTATGGTTCTGGATATCGACGAAGAACGTCGTCGTATCTCCCTGGGTCTGAAACAGTGCAAAGCTAACCCGTGGCAGCAGTTCGCGGAAACCCACAACAAGGGTGACCGTGTTGAAGGTAAAATCAAGTCTATCACTGACTTCGGTATCTTCATCGGCCTGGACGGCGGCATCGACGGCCTGGTTCACCTGTCTGACATCTCCTGGAACGTTGCAGGCGAAGAAGCAGTTCGTGAATACAAAAAAGGCGACGAAATCGCTGCAGTTGTTCTGCAGGTTGACGCAGAACGTGAACGTATCTCCCTGGGCGTTAAACAGCTCGCAGAAGATCCGTTCAACAACTGGGTTGCTCTGAACAAGAAAGGCGCTATCGTAACCGGTAAAGTAACTGCAGTTGACGCTAAAGGCGCAACCGTAGAACTGGCTGACGGCGTTGAAGGTTACCTGCGTGCTTCTGAAGCATCCCGTGACCGCGTTGAAGACGCTACCCTGGTTCTGAGCGTTGGCGACGAAGTTGAAGCTAAATTCACCGGCGTTGATCGTAAAAACCGCGCAATCAGCCTGTCTGTTCGTGCGAAAGACGAAGCTGACGAGAAAGATGCAATCGCAACTGTTAACAAACAGGAAGATGCAAACTTCTCCAACAACGCAATGGCTGAAGCTTTCAAAGCAGCTAAAGGCGAGTAATTCTCTGACTCTTCGGGATTTTTATTCCGAAGTTTGTTGAGTTTACTTGACAGATTGCAGGTTTCGTCCTGTAATCAAGCACTAAGGGCGGCTACGGCCGCCCTTAATCAATGCAGCAACAGCAGCCGCTAAATTTGCCTTTAAGGAACCGGAGGAATCATGACCAAGTCAGAATTGATAGAAAGACTTGCCACCCAGCAATCGCACATTCCCGCCAAGACGGTTGAAGATGCAGTAAAAGAGATGCTGGAGCATATGGCCTCGACTCTTGCGCAGGGCGAGCGTATTGAAATCCGCGGTTTCGGCAGTTTCTCTTTGCACTACCGCGCACCACGTACCGGACGTAATCCGAAGACTGGCGATAAAGTAGAACTGGAAGGAAAATACGTTCCTCACTTTAAACCAGGTAAAGAACTGCGCGATCGCGCCAATATTTACGGTTAAGTTTTTACTCAAACTTGAACGCGAGAAAAGCACCTGTCGGGTGCTTTTTTCATTTCTCTAATCTGGAACTGGAAGCAGCCTCGCAGAGTTTTGAACAGTTTTCACCCTCTCGTTAAATTCTTCTGAACGTGCCTCGGGGAACGCAAAACTCCCACCAGACAACCGCTCAACAAAGTTGCACACTTTCCATAAACAGGGGAGGGGTGCATGAAAATAACGACAGTCGGCGTATGCATAATTTGCGGAATTTTTCCGTTGCTGGTTTTGCCCCAATTGCCTGGGACATTAACCCTTGCGTTTCTGACTGTCTTCGCCTGCGTACTGGTATTTATCCCTTTTAAAGCCGTCCGTTATATCGCGCTGACGTTGCTGTTTTTTCTTTGGGGCATATCAGCGGCAAAGCAAATTTTGTGGGCAGGAGAAACCTTAACTGGCGCGACGCAGGATGCAATAGTTGAGATCACTGCTACTGACGGCATGACCACTCATTACGGTCAAATCACTCATCTACAAAGTCGACGTATATTCCCTGCGCCAGGCCTTGTGCTGTATGGCGAATATCTCCCGCAAGCGGTTTGTGCCGGACAACTATGGTCAATGAAACTCAAAGTTCGTGCAGTTCATGGCCAACTTAATGATGGCAGCTTTGATAGCCAGCGTTATGCCATTGCCCAGCATCAGCCGCTGACCGGTCGCTTTCTGCAGGCAAGTGTCATTGAACCGAATTGTAGCCTGCGTGCACAGTATCTGGCGTCATTACAAACAACGCTGCAACCCTATCCGTGGAATGCAGTTATTCTTGGTTTAGGTATGGGGGAACGGTTATCCGTTCCCAAAGAAATCAAAAATATCATGCGCGATACTGGAACGGCGCATTTAATGGCGATATCGGGATTGCATATCGCTTTTGCGGCGTTGCTGGCTGCCGGACTCATTCGCGGTGGGCAAGTTTTTCTGCCTGGGCGCTGGATCCACTGGCAAATGCCATTAATTGGCGGAATCTGCTGTGCTGCTTTTTATGCCTGGCTGACTGGGATGCAACCTCCTGCATTGCGTACCGTGGTGGCGCTTGCCATGTGGGGAATGCTTAAGTTAAGTGGGCGACAATGGAGTGGCTGGGATGTATGGATATGTTGTCTGGCGGCAATTTTGCTGATGGATCCTGTTGCCATTCTCTCGCAAAGTTTATGGCTCTCTGCCGCTGCGGTCGCGGCACTGATTTTTTGGTATCAGTGGTTTCCCTGTCCTGAGTGGCAACTGCCGCCGGTATTGCGTGCAGTTGTTTCCCTCATCCATCTGCAACTGGGAATCACACTTCTGCTTATGCCCGTGCAAATCGTCATATTTCATGGCATTAGTCTGACCTCGTTTATTGCAAATCTATTTGCAATTCCCTTGGTGACATTTATAACGGTTCCGTTGATCCTCGCTGCGATGGTTGTGCATTTAAGCGGGCCGTTAATCCTGGAGCAAGGGTTATGGTTTCTTGCCGACCGGTCTTTGGCTCTACTTTTCTGGGGGTTAAAGAGTTTGCCTGAAGGGTGGATCAACATTGCTGAACGTTGGCAATGGTTAACATTTTCCCCATGGTTCTTACTGGTGGTATGGCGATTAAACGCCTGGCGAACGTTGCCAGCAATGTGTGTGGCTGGAGGCTTGCTGATGTGCTGGCCGCTGTGGCAAAAACCTCGACCTGACGAGTGGCAGGTGTACATGCTTGATGTCGGGCAAGGGCTGGCAATGGTGATAGCCAGAAACGGCAAAGCGATTCTCTATGACACGGGACTGGCCTGGCCTGAAGGAGATAGTGGGCAACAACTGATTATCCCCTGGCTCCACTGGCATAATCTTGAACCGGAAGGCGTTATTCTGAGCCATGAACATCTGGATCACCGGGGAGGGCTGGATTCAATATTGCATATATGGCCGATGTTATGGATCAGAAGTCCGTTAAACTGGGAACATCATCAGCCCTGTGTGCGTGGCGAAGCGTGGCAATGGCAAGGATTGCGTTTCAGCGCGCACTGGCCTTTACAAGGTAGCAACGATAAAGGAAATAACCATTCCTGTGTGGTTAAGATTGATGACGGGACGAATAGCATTCTTCTAACCGGTGATATTGAAGCCCCCGCTGAACAAAAGATGCTAAGCCGTTACTGGCAGCAAGTGCAAGCAACATTACTTCAGGTACCTCACCATGGCAGTAATACCTCATCATCGTTGCCATTAATTCAGCGAGTGAATGGAAAAGTGGCACTCGCATCGGCATCGCGCTATAACGCATGGCGATTGCCCTCAAGCAAAGTTAAACATCGCTATCAACAACAGGGTTATAAGTGGCTTGATACTCCTCATCAGGGGCAAATAACGGTCAATTTTTCAGCACAAGGCTGGCGGATTAGCAGCCTCAGGGAGCAAATTTTACCTCGTTGGTATCATCAGTGGTTTGGCGTGCCAGTGGATAACGGGTAGAATATGCGGCTATTTCAACAAATGCTGGTTTTTTGAATGCATAACGACAAAGATCTCTCTACGTGGCAGACATTCCGCCGACTGTGGCCAACCATTGCGCCTTTTAAAGCGGGTCTGATCGTGGCGGGCGTAGCGTTAATCCTCAACGCAGCCAGCGATACCTTCATGTTATCGCTCCTTAAGCCACTTCTTGATGATGGCTTTGGTAAAACAGATCGCTCCGTGCTGGTGTGGATGCCGCTGGTGGTGATCGGGCTGATGATTTTACGTGGTATCACCAGCTATGTCTCCAGCTACTGTATCTCCTGGGTATCAGGAAAGGTGGTAATGACTATGCGTCGCCGCCTGTTTGGTCACATGATGGGAATGCCTGTTTCATTTTTTGACAAACAGTCAACGGGTACGCTGTTGTCACGTATCACCTACGATTCCGAACAGGTTGCTTCTTCTTCTTCCGGCGCACTGATTACTGTTGTGCGTGAAGGTGCGTCGATCATCGGCCTGTTCATCATGATGTTTTATTACAGTTGGCAACTGTCGATCATTTTGATTGTGCTGGCACCGATTGTTTCGATTGCGATTCGCGTTGTATCGAAGCGTTTTCGCAACATCAGTAAAAACATGCAGAACACCATGGGGCAGGTGACCACCAGCGCAGAACAAATGCTGAAGGGCCACAAAGAAGTATTGATTTTCGGTGGTCAGGAAGTGGAAACGAAACGCTTCGATAAAGTCAGTAACCGAATGCGTCTTCAGGGGATGAAAATGGTTTCAGCCTCTTCCATCTCTGATCCGATCATTCAGCTGATCGCCTCTTTGGCGCTGGCGTTTGTTCTGTATGCGGCGAGCTTCCCAAGTGTTATGGATAACCTGACTGCCGGTACGATTACCGTTGTTTTCTCTTCAATGATTGCACTGATGCGTCCACTGAAATCGCTGACCAACGTTAACGCCCAGTTCCAGCGCGGTATGGCGGCTTGTCAGACGCTGTTTACCATTCTGGACAGTGAGCAGGAGAAAGACGAAGGTAAGCGCGTGATCGAGCGTGCGACTGGCGACGTGGAATTCCGCAATGTCACCTTTACTTATCCGGGACGTGACGTGCCCGCATTGCGTAACATCAACCTGAAAATTCCGGCAGGGAAGACGGTTGCTCTGGTTGGACGCTCTGGTTCAGGTAAATCAACCATCGCCAGCCTAATCACACGTTTTTACGATATTGATGAAGGCGAAATCCTGATGGATGGTCACGATCTGCGCGAGTATACCCTGGCGTCGTTACGTAACCAGGTTGCTCTGGTGTCGCAGAATGTCCATCTGTTTAACGATACGGTTGCCAACAACATTGCTTACGCACGGACTGAACAGTACAGCCGTGAGCAAATTGAAGAAGCGGCGCGTATGGCCTACGCCATGGACTTCATCAATAAGATGGATAACGGTCTCGATACAGTGATTGGTGAAAACGGCGTGCTGCTCTCTGGCGGTCAGCGTCAGCGTATTGCCATCGCTCGAGCCTTGTTGCGTGATAGCCCGATTCTGATTCTGGACGAAGCTACCTCGGCGCTGGATACCGAATCTGAACGTGCGATTCAGGCGGCACTGGATGAGTTGCAGAAAAACCGTACCTCTCTGGTGATTGCCCACCGCTTGTCTACCATTGAAAAGGCAGACGAAATCGTGGTCGTCGAGGATGGTGTCATTGTGGAACGCGGTACGCATAACGATTTGCTTGAGCACCGTGGCGTTTACGCGCAACTTCACAAAATGCAGTTTGGCCAATGATCGAAAAAATCTGGTCTGGTGAATCCCCTTTGTGGCGGCTATTGCTGCCACTCTCCTGGTTGTATGGCCTGGTGAGTGGCGCGATCCGTCTTTGCTATAAACTAAAACTGAAGCGCGCCTGGCGTGCCCCCGTACCGGTTGTCGTGGTTGGTAATCTCACCGCAGGCGGCAACGGAAAAACCCCGGTCGTTGTCTGGCTGGTGGAACAGTTGCAACAGCGCGGTATTCGCGTGGGGGTCGTATCGCGGGGATATGGTGGTAAGGCTGAATCTTATCCGCTGTTATTGTCGGCAGATACCACCACAGCACAGGCGGGTGATGAACCTGTGTTGATTTATCAACGCACTGGCGCGCCCGTTGCGGTTTCTCCCGTGCGTTCTGATGCGGTAAAAGCCATTCTGGCGCAACACCCTGATGTGCAGATCATCGTAACCGACGACGGTTTACAGCATTACCGTCTGGCGCGTGATGTGGAAATTGTCGTTATTGATGGTGTGCGTCGCTTTGGCAATGGTTGGTGGTTGCCGGCGGGGCCAATGCGTGAGCGAGCGGGGCGCTTAAAGTCGGTTGATGCGGTAATCGTCAACGGCGGTGTCCCCCGCAGCGGTGAAATCCCCATGCATCTGCTGCCGGGTCAGGCGGTGAATTTACGTACCGGTACGCGTTGTGAAGTTGCTCAGCTTGAACATGTAGTGGCGATGGCGGGGATTGGACATCCGCCGCGCTTTTTTGCCACGCTGAAGATGTGTGGCGTACAACCGGAAAAATGTGTACCGCTGGCCGATCATCAGTCTTTGAATCATGCGGATGTCAGCGCGTTGGTAAGCGCCGGGCAAACGCTGGTAATGACTGAAAAAGATGCGGTGAAATGCCGGGCCTTTGCAGAAGAAAATTGGTGGTATTTGCCTGTAGACGCACAGCTTTCAGGTGATGAACCAGCGAAACTGCTTGCGCAACTAACCTCGCTGGCTTCTGGCAACTAGTTACGCCGCGGCAGCGTTCGATTGATGGAGTCATGAATGTCGCTGCCGCACCTCTCTCTTGCTGATGCGCGTAATCTTCACCTCGCCGCGCAAGGCCTGTTAAACAAACCCCGCCGTCGAGCGTCGTTGGAGGATATTCCGGCAACGATCTCCCGCATGTCCTTGCTGCAAATCGATACCATTAATATTGTTGCCCGTAGTCCATATCTGGTGCTTTTCAGTCGTCTGGGAAATTATCCTGCGCAATGGCTGGATGAGTCTCTGGCGCGTGGCGAATTAATGGAATACTGGGCGCATGAAGCCTGCTTTATGCCGCGTAGCGACTTTCGTCTTATTCGCCACCGCATGCTGGCACCTGAAAAAATGGGCTGGAAATACAAAGACGCCTGGATGCAGGAACATGAGGCGGAAATTGCACAGTTAATTCAGCATATTCATGATAAGGGGCCGGTACGTTCAGCCGATTTTGAGCATCCTCGTAAAGGTGCAAGCGGCTGGTGGGAGTGGAAGCCGCATAAACGGCATCTGGAAGGTTTATTTACAGCCGGGAAAGTGATGGTGATTGAACGGCGCAACTTCCAGCGCGTTTATGATTTAACCTACCGTGTCATGCCTGACTGGGATGATGAGCGCGATCTCGTTTCGCAAACAGAAGCAGAAATCATCATGCTGGATAACAGTGCGCGTAGCCTGGGAATATTCCGCGAACAGTGGCTGGCAGATTACTATCGGCTGAAACGTCCGGCACTGGCAGCGTGGCGCGAAGCGAGGGCTGAACAGCGGCAAATCATTGCTGTGCATGTTGAAAAATTGGGCAATCTTTGGCTGCATGCTGATTTGCTGCCGCTACTCGAGCGTGCGCTGGCCGGAAAGCTCACTGCAACGCACAGCGCGGTACTTTCGCCTTTTGATCCTGTTGTCTGGGATCGTAAACGCGCAGAGCAGCTTTTTGATTTTAGCTACCGGCTGGAGTGCTATACCCCAGCGCCGAAACGCCAGTATGGCTATTTTGTTCTGCCGTTATTACATCGTGGGCAATTAGTTGGGCGAATGGATGCCAAAATGCATCGCCAGACAGGCATCCTTGAAGTTATCTCTCTGTGGTTACAGGAAGGCATTAAACCAACGACAACGCTGCAAAAAGGGTTACGTCAGGCGATTACTGATTTCGCTAACTGGCAGCAGGCAACGCGGGTGACATTAGGACGCTGCCCGCAAGGCCTCTTTACTGATTGCCGCACCGGCTGGGAAATAGACCCCGTCGCATAAATGATTATGATAAGATTTATGCATTCATAACCCGATCCATCTGGAGGAACTATGGATCATCGTCTGCTTGAAATCATTGCCTGCCCGGTTTGCAACGGAAAACTTTGGTATAACCAGGAAAAACAAGAACTTATTTGCAAACTGGACAACCTGGCTTTCCCGCTGCGCGATGGCATTCCAGTGTTGCTGGAAACGGAAGCCCGCGTGCTGACTGCTGATGAGAGTAAATCATGAGTTTTGTGGTCATTATTCCCGCGCGCTACGCGTCCACGCGTCTGCCCGGTAAACCATTGGTTGATATTAACGGCAAACCCATGATTGTTCATGTTCTTGAACGCGCGCGCGAATCAGGTGCCGAGCGCATCATCGTGGCAACCGATCATGAGGATGTTGCCCGCGCTGTTGAAGCCGCTGGCGGCGAAGTATGTATGACGCGCGCCGATCATCAGTCAGGTACAGAACGTCTGGCGGAAGTTGTCGAAAAATGTGCATTCAGCGACGACACGGTGATCGTTAATGTGCAGGGGGATGAACCGATGATCCCTGCGACAATCATTCGTCAGGTTGCTGATAATCTCGCCCAGCGTCAGGTGGGTATGGCGACTCTGGCGGTGCCAATCCACAATGCAGAGGAAGCGTTTAACCCGAATGCGGTGAAAGTGGTCCTCGACGCTGAAGGGTATGCACTGTACTTCTCTCGCGCCACCATTCCTTGGGATCGTGATCGTTTTGCAAAAGGCCTTGAAACCGTTGGCGATAACTTCCTGCGTCATCTTGGTATTTATGGCTACCGTGCAGGCTTTATCCGTCGTTACGTCAACTGGCAGCCAAGTCCGTTAGAACACATCGAAATGTTAGAGCAGCTTCGTGTTCTGTGGTACGGCGAAAAAATCCATGTTGCTGTCGCCCAGGAAGTTCCTGGCACAGGTGTGGATACCCCTGAAGATCTCGAGCGCGTTCGCGCTGAAATGCGCTAATTTCACTTCACGACACTCCAGCCAATTTTGGGAGGAGTGTCGTACCGTTACGATTTTCCTCAATTTTTCTTTTCAACAATTGATCTCATTCAGGTGACATCTTTTATATTGGCGCTCATTATGAAAGCAGTAGCTTTTATGAGGGTAATCTGAATGGAACAGCTGCGTGCCGAATTAAGCCATTTACTGGGCGAAAAACTCAGTCGTATTGAGTGCGTCAATGAAAAAGCGGATACGGCGTTGTGGGCTTTGTATGACAGCCAGGGAAACCCAATGCCGTTAATGGCAAGAAGCTTTAGTACGCCCGGAAAAGCCCGACAACTGGCATGGAAAACCACCATGCTGGCAAGAAGTGGGACTGTCCGTATGCCGACTATTTATGGTGTGATGACGCATGAAGAACACCCCGGCCCCGATGTCCTGCTACTGGAGCGGATGCGTGGTGTTTCGGTGGAGGCACCAGCCCGAACACCAGAACGCTGGGAACAACTCAAAGATCAAATCGTTGAAGCCTTACTGGCCTGGCACCGTCAGGACAGTCGCGGTTGCGTCGGCGCGGTCGACAATACTCAGGAAAATTTCTGGCCCTCATGGTACCGGCAACATGTTGAAGTGCTATGGACCACGCTCAATCAGTTCAATAACACCGGTCTAACGATGCAGGATAAGCGGATCCTGTTTCGTACTCGCGAATGTCTCCCGGCATTATTTGAAGGCTTTAACGACAATTGTGTGCTGATTCACGGTAACTTCTGTTTACGCAGCATGCTGAAAGATTCGCGCAGCGATCAGTTACTGGCGATGGTCGGGCCGGGACTAATGCTTTGGGCACCGCGAGAATACGAACTGTTCCGACTAATGGATAATTCTCTGGCGGAAGATTTGCTCTGGAGTTACCTGCAACGCGCGCCAGTGGCGGAGTCATTCATCTGGCGGCGTTGGTTGTATGTGTTATGGGATGAAGTTGCGCAACTGGTTAATACCGGACGATTTAGTCGGCGCAACTTCGATCTGGCATCAAAATCACTCTTGCCGTGGCTCGCCTGACTAACCTTTTAGCCACTGCCAGATGCGGCCAAGCGTTTCATAGCCAACACGATCGCTATGCATCAACCAAACCGGAGAAGGGATTGCCCGTTCCCACGGATTAAGCGGCGAGTCGATGGCCAACTGATTCGCCGGGGCTGGCAGCGGATTTAGCCCTTCCTGCTGAAAAAAGATCATCGCCCGCGGCAGATGTGATGCGGAGGTCACCAGCAGGAAAGGGGCGTCACCAATTGCCTGTTTCACTGCCGCAGCTTCTTCTTCGGTATCTTTTGGCAAATCCAGAGTGATAATTTGCTCGCGCGGCACGCCCAGCGATTGCGCAACTCGGGCACCTACTTCGGCTGTACTCACCGTATTGGTTTTTGCTACGCCTCCCGTGAAGATCAGTTTTGATCCCGGATTTTCGCGCCATAAGCGAATACCTTCATTCAGGCGGGGCAGACTGTTATTGATTAAATTCGAGCTTGGTGCCCACTGCGGGTTCCAGGTATAACCACCTCCGAGCACCACGATATAGTCCACTTTTTGCGAATTATTCCATGTCGGATAGGTGCTTTCGATGGGACGCAGCAGGCGGTCGGCTACCGGTTGCAAACTCAATAACAAGAGCGCCAGCCACCCAATGCTAATAAAAATCTTCCCGGTTTTTTGAAAACGGCTAAACCACAGCAGCGCCAGGCCAGCGCCAATAATCAACAACATCAGCGGAAGTGGCAGCAACATATTGCCAATCACTTTTTTCAGTGTAAAAAGCATCCTTTCTGGTTCCTTTTTTAACCATATAGCAAGGGATCGCCAGCGATATTACACCAGACGGGTTCATTCTCGCCGTGGCTGTGACAAAATAGCGTCTTTATCAGAAAACGTCTTAGCCAACCGGTGGAGAAAGCAATGCAGGATCGCAATTTTGATGATATTGCGGAAAAGTTTTCCCGTAACATTTACGGCACCACCAAAGGGCAGCTTCGACAGGCTATTCTGTGGCAGGATCTCGATCGCTTGCTGGCGGAAATAGGCCCGCAAAAACTGCGTGTGCTGGATGCTGGCGGTGGAGAAGGGCAGACCGCAATCAAAATGGCCGAGCGTGGGCATCAGGTCATTTTATGCGATCTTTCTGCGCAGATGATCGACCGCGCAAAACAGGCGGCAGAAGCAAAAGGTGTGAGCGACAACATGCAATTTATACATTGCGCCGCTCAGGATGTTGCTTCGCATTTGGAAACGCCCGTTGATCTGATATTGTTCCATGCGGTGCTCGAGTGGGTGGCCGATCCCCGCAGCGTATTACAGACCCTGTGGTCAGTGTTGCGTCCAGGCGGTGTGTTGTCGTTAATGTTCTACAATGCGCATGGCTTGCTGATGCATAACATGGTCGCCGGGAATTTTGATTACGTGCAGGCGGGAATGCCGAAAAAGAAAAAACGGACGCTTTCGCCAGATTATCCACGCGACCCGGCGCAGGTTTATCTGTGGCTGGAAGAAGCTGGTTGGCAAATTATGGGTAAGACAGGCGTTCGTGTGTTTCATGATTATCTGCGCGAGAAGCACCAGCAGCGCGACTGCTATGAAGCATTACTTGAATTAGAAACGCGTTATTGCCGTCAGGAACCGTATATTACCCTGGGGCGTTATATTCATGTCACCGCGCGCAAACCGCAGAGCAAGGATAAAGTATGAGTGAATTTTCCCAGACAGTCCCCGAACTGGTTGCCTGGGCCAGAAAAAATGACTTCTCCATCTCGCTGCCGGTAGACCGACTCTCTTTTCTGCTGGCGGTTGCCACGCTGAACGGCGAGCGTCTGGATGGTGAGATGAGTGAAGGCGAGCTGGTGGATGCATTCCGCCATGTGAGTGATGCGTTTGAGCAAACCAGCGAAACCATCGGCGTGCGCGCCAACAACGCGATCAACGACATGGTGCGTCAACGTCTGCTGAACCGCTTTACCAGCGAGCAGGCGGAAGGGAACGCAATTTACCGTCTGACGCCGCTCGGCATCGGCATTACTGACTATTACATCCGTCAGCGCGAGTTTTCTACGCTGCGCCTTTCTATGCAGTTGTCGATTGTGGCGGGTGAACTCAAACGCGCAGCTGATGCCGCCGAAGAGGGCGGAGATGAATTTCACTGGCACCGTAATGTCTATGCGCCACTGAAATATTCGGTAGCAGAAATTTTCGACAGTATCGACCTGACGCAACGTCTGATGGACGAACAGCAGCAGCAGGTGAAGGACGATATCGCCCAGTTGCTGAACAAAGACTGGCGGGCAGCGATTTCCAGCTGTGAATTGTTGCTTTCAGAAACTTCCGGCACGCTGCGTGAATTGCAGGATACGCTGGAAGCGGCAGGCGACAAATTGCAGGCTAATCTGTTGCGCATTCAGGATGCGACGATGACCCATGACGATCTGCACTTTGTCGATCGTTTGGTGTTCGATCTGCAGAGCAAACTCGACCGTATTATCAGCTGGGGCCAGCAATCCATCGACTTGTGGATTGGCTACGACCGCCACGTACACAAATTTATTCGTACTGCGATCGATATGGATAAAAACCGCGTCTTTGCTCAGCGGTTACGTCAGTCGGTACAAACCTATTTTGATGAGCCGTGGGCGCTAACTTATGCCAATGCCGATCGTCTGCTGGATATGCGTGACGAAGAGATGGCACTGCGCGATGAAGAAGTGACTGGGGAACTTCCTGAGGATCTGGAGTACGAAGAGTTTAACGAGATCCGCGAACAGCTGGCGGCTATCATCGAAGAACAACTTGCCGTGTACAAAACCAGACAAGTGCCGCTGGATCTTGGTCTGGTGGTACGCGAATATCTGTCACAGTATCCGCGTGCACGTCACTTTGACGTTGCGCGCATTGTTATTGATCAGGCGGTACGTCTTGGCGTAGCGCAAGCAGATTTCACCGGACTGCCAGCGAAATGGCAGCCGATTAATGATTACGGAGCCAAGGTACAGGCGCATGTCATCGACAAATATTGAACAAGTGATGCCGGTTAAGCTGGCGCAGGCGCTGGCGAATCCGTTATTTCCGGCGCTGGATAGCGCCTTACGTTCAGGCCGCCATATTGGCCTCGACGAACTGGATAATCATGCATTCCTGATGGATTTTCAGGAATATCTGGAAGAGTTTTACGCGCGTTATAACGTTGAGCTTATTCGCGCACCGGAAGGGTTCTTCTATTTACGCCCACGTTCCACCACTCTTATCCCGCGTTCCGTCTTGTCGGAACTGGATATGATGGTCGGGAAAATCCTCTGTTATCTCTATCTCAGCCCGGAACGGCTGGCGAATGAGGGGATTTTTACTCAACAGGAACTGTACGACGAACTGCTCACCCTGGCCGATGAAGCGAAACTGCTGAAACTGGTGAACAACCGTTCAACCGGTTCAGACGTTGACCGTCAGAAGTTGCAGGAAAAAGTACGTTCTTCGCTCAACCGTCTGCGTCGTTTAGGCATGGTGTGGTTTATGGGCCACGACAGCAGCAAGTTCCGCATTACCGAATCGGTGTTCCGCTTCGGAGCCGATGTGCGTGCTGGCGAGGATCCCCGTGAAGCACAGCGTCGCCTGATTCGTGATGGCGAAGCAATGCCGATTGAAAATCATCTGCAACTCAACGATGAAACCGAAGAGAGTCAGCCAGATAGCGGAGAGGAAGAATAATGATTGAACGCGGTAAATTTCGCTCACTGACGCTGATTAACTGGAACGGCTTTTTTGCCCGAACTTTTGACCTTGACGAGCTGGTCACGACGCTTTCTGGCGGTAACGGGGCGGGTAAATCCACCACCATGGCGGCGTTCGTTACGGCGCTGATCCCCGACCTGACCCTGCTGCATTTCCGTAACACTACGGAAGCCGGGGCCACCAGCGGTTCGCGTGATAAAGGTCTGCACGGTAAGCTGAAAGCGGGTGTCTGTTATTCGATGCTCGACACCATTAACTCGCGCCACCAGCGCGTGGTGGTCGGTGTGCGTCTGCAACAGGTTGCCGGACGCGATCGTAAAGTGGATATCAAACCATTTGCCATTCAGGGCCTGCCGATGTCGGTGCTGCCGACGCAGTTGGTGACCGAAACCCTGAACGAACGCCAGGCGCGCGTGCTGCCGCTTAACGAGCTGAAAGACAAGCTCGAGGCGATGGAAGGCGTGCAGTTTAAACAGTTCAACTCCATTACCGATTACCACTCGCTGATGTTCGATCTGGGCATCATCGCGCGTCGTCTGCGCTCCGCATCTGACCGTAGCAAATTCTATCGTCTGATCGAAGCCTCGCTGTATGGCGGGATCTCCAGCGCCATTACTCGTTCTCTGCGCGACTACCTGTTGCCGGAAAACAGCGGGGTGCGTAAAGCGTTCCAGGACATGGAAGCGGCACTGCGTGAAAATCGCATGACGCTGGAAGCGATTCGTGTCACCCAGTCGGACCGTGACCTGTTTAAGCATCTGATCAGCGAAGCCACCAACTACGTGGCGGCGGACTACATGCGTCACGCCAACGAGCGCCGTGTCCATCTCGACAAAGCCCTGGAATTTCGTCGCGAGCTACATACTTCGCGTCAGCAACTGGCGGCTGAGCAGTACAAACACGTCGATATGGCGCGTGAGCTGGCAGAGCACAACGGTGCCGAAGGCGATCTGGAAGCGGATTATCAGGCGGCCAGCGATCACCTGAACCTGGTGCAAACCGCACTGCGTCAGCAGGAGAAGATCGAACGTTACGAAGCGGATCTCGATGAGCTGCAGATCCGTCTGGAAGAGCAAAACGAAGTGGTGGCAGAAGCCATCGAACGCCAGGAAGAGAACGAGGCTCGTGCGGAAGCTGCCGAACTGGAAGTGGACGAGCTGAAAAGCCAGCTTGCTGACTATCAGCAGGCGCTGGACGTCCAGCAAACGCGCGCGATCCAGTATAACCAGGCGATTGCTGCGCTTAATCGTGCCAAAGAACTGTGCCATCTGCCGGACTTAACCGCCGACAGCGCCGCCGAATGGCTGGAAACCTTCCAGGCGAAAGAGCTGGAAGCGACTGAAAAAATGCTCTCTCTTGAGCAGAAAATGAGCATGGCGCAAACCGCGCACAGCCAGTTTGAGCAGGCTTATCAGCTGGTGGTGGCAATCAACGGCCCGCTGGCGCGTAACGAGGCGTGGGATGTCGCTCGCGAACTGCTGCGCGAAGGGGTCGATCAGCGTCACCTGGCAGAGCAGGTTCAGCCGTTGCGGATGCGCTTAAGCGAACTGGAACAGCGTCTGCGTGAGCAGCAAGAAGCTGAGCGTCTGCTGGCAGATTTCTGCAAACGTCAGGGCAAGAATTTTGATATTGATGAACTGGAAGCTCTGCATCAGGAGCTGGAAGCACGCATTGCCTCTCTTTCCGATAGCGTCTCTAACGCCCGCGAAGAGCGCATGGCACTGCGCCAGGAACAGGAACAGCTGCAGTCTCGCATTCAGAGTTTGATGCAGCGTGCGCCGGTTTGGCTGGCAGCGCAAAACAGTCTCAACCAGTTGAGCGAACAGTGCGGCGAAGAGTTCACCTCCAGCCAGGACGTCACTGAATATCTGCAACAGTTGCTGGAGCGTGAGCGCGAGGCGATTGTTGAACGCGATGAAGTAGGCGCGCGTAAAAACGCCGTCGATGAAGAGATCGAACGTTTAAGCCAGCCTGGCGGCTCTGAAGATCAGCGTCTGAACGCGCTGGCGGAGCGTTTTGGCGGCGTGCTGCTGTCAGAAATTTATGATGACGTTAGCCTGGAAGATGCGCCGTACTTCTCGGCGCTGTATGGCCCGTCACGCCACGCCATCGTGGTGCCAGATCTGTCACAGGTAACCGAGCACCTGGAAGGCTTGACCGATTGCCCGGAAGATCTCTATCTGATCGAAGGGGATCCGCAGTCATTCGATGACAGCGTGTTCAGCGTTGATGAGCTGGAAAAAGCGGTGGTGGTGAAAATCGCCGATCGTCAGTGGCGTTATTCACGTTTCCCGGAAGTGCCGCTGTTTGGTCGTGCTGCGCGTGAAAGCCGTATTGAAAGCCTCCATGCCGAGCGTGAAGTGCTTTCCGAACGCTTCGCCACGCTCTCCTTTGATGTACAGAAAACCCAGCGTCTGCATCAGGCGTTCAGCCGCTTTATCGGCAGTCATCTGGCGGTGGCGTTTGAGTCTGATCCGGAAGCAGAAATCCGTCAACTGAACAGCCGTCGCGTCGAACTGGAGCGGGCGCTGAGTAATCATGAAAATGATAACCAGCAGCAGCGTATTCAATTTGAGCAGGCGAAAGAGGGCGTTACGGCGCTGAACCGCATTCTGCCGCGTCTCAACCTGTTGGCTGATGACAGCCTGGCAGATCGCGTCGATGAAATCCGCGAACGTCTGGATGAAGCCCAGGAAGCCGCGCGTTTTGTTCAGCAGTTCGGTAATCAACTGGCGAAACTGGAACCGATCGTTTCGGTATTGCAGAGTGACCCGGAACAGTTCGAACAGTTAAAAGAAGATTACGCGTACTCTCAGCAGATGCAGCGCGATGCCCGTCAGCAGGCGTTTGCCCTGACGGAAGTGGTGCAGCGTCGTGCGCACTTTAGCTACTCTGACTCGGCAGAAATGCTTAGCGGTAACAGCGATCTCAACGAAAAACTGCGTGAACGTCTGGAACAGGCGGAAGCGGAGCGTACCCGCGCGCGTGAAGCGTTGCGCGGACACGCAGCGCAGTTGAGTCAGTACAACCAGGTGCTGGCTTCGCTGAAAAGTTCGTATGACACCAAAAAAGAGCTACTTAACGATCTGCAACGTGAATTGCAGGATATAGGCGTGCGTGCTGATAGCGGGGCAGAAGAGCGGGCACGTATTCGCCGTGACGAGCTGCATGCGCAACTGAGCAATAACCGTTCGCGCCGCAATCAACTGGAAAAAGCGCTCACCTTCTGCGAAGCGGAGATGGACAACCTGACCCGCAAACTGCGCAAGCTGGAGCGTGATTACTTTGAGATGCGCGAGCAGGTAGTGACCGCGAAAGCGGGCTGGTGTGCAGTCATGCGCATGGTGAAAGATAACGGCGTTGAACGCCGCTTACACCGTCGTGAGCTGGCTTATCTCTCCGCTGATGATTTGCGTTCCATGTCGGATAAGGCGTTAGGTGCGCTGCGTCTGGCAGTGGCAGATAACGAACATCTGCGCGATGTGCTGCGCATGTCGGAAGATCCAAAACGTCCGGAACGTAAAATTCAGTTCTTCGTGGCGGTTTATCAGCATCTGCGTGAACGTATTCGTCAGGATATTATTCGTACCGATGATCCGGTGGAAGCTATCGAACAGATGGAGATCGAACTTAGCCGTCTGACCGAAGAATTAACCTCCCGTGAACAGAAACTGGCGATCAGTTCCCGCAGCGTGGCGAACATCATTCGCAAAACCATTCAGCGCGAGCAGAACCGTATCCGTATGCTCAACCAGGGGTTGCAGAACGTATCGTTTGGTCAGGTGAACAGCGTGCGCCTCAACGTGAACGTGCGTGAAACGCACGCCATGCTGCTGGATGTGCTCTCTGAACAGCATGAGCAGCATCAGGATCTGTTTAACAGCAACCGTCTGACCTTCTCGGAAGCGCTGGCGAAATTGTATCAGCGTCTTAATCCGCAGATTGATATGGGGCAGCGCACGCCGCAGACCATTGGCGAAGAACTGCTGGATTACCGCAACTATCTGGAAATGGAAGTTGAGGTTAACCGTGGTTCTGATGGCTGGTTGCGCGCAGAGTCTGGTGCATTGTCGACCGGTGAGGCGATTGGTACCGGTATGTCGATTCTGGTGATGGTGGTACAAAGCTGGGAAGATGAATCTCGCCGCCTGCGCGGTAAAGATATCTCTCCTTGCCGCCTGCTGTTCCTCGATGAAGCAGCGCGACTGGATGCTCGTTCTATCGCCACGCTGTTTGAATTGTGTGAACGTTTGCAAATGCAGCTCATCATCGCAGCGCCGGAAAATATCAGTCCGGAAAAAGGCACCACCTATAAACTGGTGCGTAAAGTCTTCCAGAATACCGAACACGTTCACGTCGTCGGCCTGCGAGGATTTGCGCCGCAACTCCCTGAAACGCTTCCAGGAAGTGACGAAGCGCCTTCCCAGGCGAGTTAAAATGAAGGCGGCAGCAATGCCGCCTTTTCTTTTTCCGAAAACTCCGTTTCTGCACTAAAAAAGTGGCACATTACGGCGCGCTTTTCTTTAAACTTCTTTACATTAGGTTATGTAAAAACGTATCGGCGTTTATATACTGAAGATAAGCCTGATGAGTAACAGGCTTGCTCGTCATACTTTCGTGAGTATTGGCGTTGTACAGGCAAGTCGTAAAATAACAGCCTGGCTATTCAGAGTATGATAAAAACAGGGGGCAAGGGATGTTGCTTAATATGATGTGTGGTCGTCGGCTGTCGGCAATCAGTTTGTGCCTGGCCGTAACATTCGCTCCACTGTTCAATGCGCAGGCCGATGAGCCTGAAGTAATCCCTGGCGACAGCCCGGTGGCTGTCAGTGAACAGGGCGAGGCACTGCCGCAGGCGCAAGCCACGGCAATAATGGCGGGGATCCAGCCATTGCCTGAAGGTGCGGCAGAAAAAGCCCGCACGCAAATCGAATCTCAATTACCCGCAGGTTATAAGCCGGTTTATCTTAACCAGCTTCAACTGTTGTATGCCGCACGCGATATGCAACCCATGTGGGAAAACCGTGATGCTGTTAAAGCCTTCCAGCAACAGCTGGCAGAGGTGGCGATTGCCGGTTTCCAGCCGCAGTTTAATAAATGGGTAGAGTTACTGACCGATCCTGGTGTTAACGGGATGGCACGCGACGTCGTGCTCTCTGATGCGATGATGGGCTATCTCCATTTCATTGCAAATATTCCGGTCAAAGGCACTCGCTGGCTATATAGCAGTAAACCTTATGCGCTTGCAACGCCGCCGCTTTCGGTGATTAACCAATGGCAGCTGGCGCTGGATAAAGGTCAATTGCCGACGTTTGTTGCAGGACTGGCGCCGCAGCATCCGCAATATGCGGCGATGCATGAATCGTTACTGGCCTTACTCAGTGACACCAAACCGTGGCCTCAACTGACCGGTAAAGCAACGTTGCGCCCAGGGCAGTGGAGTAACGACGTACCGGCGTTGCGCGAAATATTGCAACGCACAGGCATGTTGGACGGGGGGCCAAAAATTACTCTCCCTGGCGATGACACGCCAACTGACGCAGTAGTCAGCCCATCCGCTGTTACTGTTGAAACAGCAGAAACTAAGCCGATGGACAAGCAAACGACGTCTCGTAGTAAACCTGCGCCTGCCGTTCGTGCCGCCTACGATAATGAACTGGTGGAAGCCGTAAAACGTTTTCAGGCATGGCAAGGATTGGGGGCAGATGGTGCTATTGGCCCGGCAACGCGTGAC
This sequence comes from Escherichia sp. WS3227_2, assembly GCF_046486495.1. NCBI lineage: Bacteria > Pseudomonadati > Pseudomonadota > Gammaproteobacteria > Enterobacterales > Enterobacteriaceae > Escherichia > Escherichia sp. WS3227_2. The sequence goes on along the minus strand of NZ_JBJQLG010000008.1, from coordinate 11,688 downwards.
TGGTTAAACGTAACGCCCGCCCAGCGTGCTGGCGTGTTGGCACTCAACATCCAGCGATTGCGCTTGCTGCCAACAGAGCTTTCTACCGGGATCATGGTTAACATTCCGGCCTATTCGCTGGTCTACTATCAGAACGGCAATCAGGTGCTGGATTCGCGAGTCATTGTCGGTCGCCCCGATCGCAAAACGCCGATGATGAGCAGTGCACTTAACAACGTAGTGGTAAACCCGCCGTGGAACGTACCACCAACTCTGGCACGCAAAGATATTCTGCCGAAAGTGCGCAACGATCCGGGATATCTCGAAAGCCATGGCTATACGGTGATGCGCGGCTGGAACAGCAGAGAAGCGATTGACCCATGGCAGGTTGACTGGTCTACAATCACGGCCTCGAATTTACCGTTTCGCTTCCAGCAGGCTCCAGGCCCACGGAACTCGCTGGGGCGCTATAAATTCAATATGCCGAGTTCAGAGGCCATTTATTTGCATGACACGCCGAACCACAATCTGTTCAAGCGTGATACACGCGCATTGAGCTCAGGCTGTGTACGAGTGAATAAAGCTTCCGATCTGGCGAATATGCTGTTGCAGGATGCAGGATGGAATGACAAACGTATTTCTGATGCGCTGAAGCAGGGCGATACGCGTTACGTCAATATTCGGCAGTCGATTCCGGTGAATCTCTACTACCTGACTGCCTTTGTTGGTGCAGATGGTCGTACCCAGTATCGTACAGATATTTACAATTATGATCTGCCTGCGCGATCCAGCTCGCAAATCGTATCGAAAGCGGAACAATTAATCAGGTAAATGAAGCAGTTCGGGGAAATCAGTTGTCGTAATAATTAGCATGATCGGGGGCGATTCTCTGCAGCCCCCGTCACTGCTGGGGTTGAGTCATCTTGACGTCTGCTTTACGGGCGGTTAAGGTGCCTCTTGTGCGCCAGAAGTGCATATAAACGATAACATTGACCTGTAGACTTGATTATCATGGACAAATTCGACGCTAATCGCCGCAAACTGCTGGCGCTTGGTGGCGTTGCACTCGGTGCCGCCATCCTGCCGACCCCTGCGTTTGCAACACTCTCTACCCCACGCCCGCGCATTTTGACACTCAATAATCTTCATACCGGAGAGTCAATCAAAGCGGAGTTTTTCGATGGCAGAGGCTATATTCAGGAAGAATTGGCAAAACTTAACCATTTTTTCCGCGATTACCGCGCGAACAAAATAAAGTCCATCGACCCAAGATTGTTCGATCAGTTGTATCGCCTGCAAGGGTTATTAGGTACCCGCAAACCGGTGCAACTCATTTCCGGTTATCGTTCCATTGATACCAACAATGAACTACGCGCCCGCAGCCGTGGAGTAGCGAAGAAAAGCTATCACACGAAAGGGCAGGCGATGGATTTCCATATTGAAGGTATCGCGTTAAGCAATATTCGCAAAGCCGCGTTATCTATGCGCGCAGGTGGTGTAGGATATTACCCACGTAGTAACTTTGTGCATATTGATACCGGGCCAGCACGGCACTGGTAGCAATCGCTTAACGAAACAGGGGCAGTATGAACTATCGTATTATTCCGGTCACCGCATTCTCCCAGAACTGTTCATTGATCTGGTGTGAACAAACCCGTCTGGCCGCACTGGTCGATCCTGGCGGCGATGCGGAAAAAATCAAACAGGAAGTTGACGCCAGCGGCCTGACACTGATGCAGATCCTGCTGACGCATGGTCATCTGGACCACGTTGGTGCAGCGGCGGAACTGGCGCAACATTACGGCGTGCCGGTTTTTGGCCCGGAAAAAGAAGATGAGTTCTGGCTGCAAGGCTTGCCTGCGCAAAGTCGTATGTTTGGTCTGGAAGAGTGCCAGCCGCTGACGCCGGATCGTTGGCTGAACGAAGGCGATACCATCAGCATAGGGAATGTGGCTTTACAGGTGTTACATTGCCCTGGGCATACGCCGGGTCATGTCGTGTTTTTTGATGATCGGGCAAAGCTGCTGATTTCTGGCGACGTTATTTTCAAAGGCGGAGTAGGGCGCAGTGACTTCCCGCGTGGCGATCATAATCAACTGATTTCTTCAATCAAAGATAAGTTGCTGCCACTGGGGGATGACGTGACATTTCTTCCGGGTCACGGACCATTATCCACACTTGGTTGTGAGCGCCTGCATAATCCCTTCCTGCAAGACGAAATGCCCGTCTGGTAAAGGCGCATAAAAAAGCCCGCTTTTTAAGCGGGCTTCATTGTTTTTAACGCTTACAGCACTGCCACAATCGCTTCGCACAGCGGAGCCATGTTATCTGGTGTCATCCCGGCTACGTTCACACGACCAGAAGCAACAGCATACACGCCAAACTCTTCGCGCAGACGCAGCACTTGTTCTTTTGTCAGACCACTGAAGGAGAACATGCCGTTCTGTTTGATGATAAAGCTGAAGTCGCGGTTTGCGCCTTTTTCCTGCAGCGTATTGACGAACAACTGACGCATACGCTGAATACGCTGGCGCATATCAGTCAGCTCTTGTTCCCAAATCGCACGTAATGCATCGTTGCTCAGGATGGTGGCAACAACAGAAGCGCCGTGTGCTGGTGGGTTAGAGTAGTTAGCGCGAATCGCCGCTTTCATTTGGCTGAATGCGCGATCAACGGTTTCACTGTCGGCAGCAACCAGAGTACAAGCGCCAACACGCTCGTTGTACAGGCCAAAGTTTTTAGAGTAGGAACTGGCAACAATCAGCTCTTTATGCATAGCCGCGAAAGCGCGCAGTCCTTCAGCATCTTCTTCCAGACCACGGGCAAAACCCTGGTAAGCGAAGTCAAACAGCGGTAACCAGCCTTTCTCAACGGAAAGTTGTGCCAGTGTCTGCCATTGTTCCAGCGTAGGGTCGATACCGGTTGGGTTATGGCAGCAGCCATGGAACAGCACTACGTCGCCAGCCTGAGCTTCGTTCAGGCTGTTAATCAGTGCATCGAAGTCAAGGGTGTGATTTTCCGCATCATAATAAGCGTATTCACGAACTTCCAGACCTGCAGAGTTAAAGACGCTCTTATGGTTCGGCCAGCTTGGGTTGCTCACCCACACACGCTTAACGCTGGTATTTTTTGCCAGGAAATCGGCAGCCACGCGTAGTGCGCCAGTGCCACCCGGAGTCTGTGCCGTGCGAGCACGTTTGTCATTGATCAGGGCGCTACCTTTACCAAACAGCAGCTCCTGAGTGCAGCGACCAAATTCAGGGATGCCGTCAATGCCGAGGTAATTTTTGGTGGTTTCATTTTCGAGCAGATACTGTTCAGCCTTTTTCACACTGGTCAGTACCGGGGTTTTGCCCGTCTCATCTTTATAGACACCAATCCCGAGGTTAATTTTGCCGGGACGTTCATCGGCACGAAACAGATCGGCCAGGCCCAGAATCGGGTCGGCAGGAGCGGCGGTAATGTTCTCAAACATGACGAGGTTCCATTATGGTTACAGAAGGGAAGTCCGCTATCAGGGTAACGGGAGATTTACAAAATTCCAACTATTACTGATGAAAACGCAGGCTGTTTTTGCAAGACGTGAGATTGCTCTGGAAGGCATAAAAAAAACAGGACCAAAGTCCTGTTTTTTCGGCATTTAACAAAGAGGTGTGCTATTAGAACTGGTAAACGATACCCACAGCAACGGTGTCGTCTGAACCTACGCCCAGTTTGTTGTCAGAATCGATCTGGTTGATGATGTAGTCAACATAGGTGGACATGTTTTTGTTGAAGTAGTAGGTTGCGCCCACTTCAAAGTAGTTCACCAGATCAACATCACCGATACCTTCTACGTCTTTCGCTTTAGATTTGGTGTAAGCGATGGACGGACGCAGACCGAAATCGAACTGGTATTGCGCAACTAACAGAACGTCTTGCGTTTTGTTGGCGAAGCCGCTGATGTTTGTAAATTTATTAGTGATCGGCGTAGCGTTACGGGTTTCACCGTAGTTCGCTGCCAGGTAGATGTTGTTCGCGTCATACTTCAGACCAGTAGCCCACTGTTCAGCTTTTTTACCGTTGCCAAGAGGTTGAGCTTCTTGCAGGTTGGTACGGTCAGCGGCGCCATAAGCACCAACGATACCAAAGCCTTCGTATTCGTAGCTGATAGAACCGCCAACACCGTCGCCGTTAGAGCGGCGTGCAGTGTCACGCTCGTTTTTACCCAGGTACTGAACAGCGAAGTTCAGGCCATCAACCAGACCAAAGAAGTTGGAGTTACGATAGGTAGCAACGCCGCCAACACGACCAACGAAGAAGTCATCGCTGTATGCAGTATCACCACCAAATTCTGGCAGCATATCGGTGTAACCCAGTGCATCATAAACCACACCGTAGTTACGGCCGTAATCGAAAGAACCAACGTCAGCGTATTTAAGACCCGCGAATGCCAGACGCGTTTTGTTACCAGTTTGAGCGTCAGCGCCTTCAGAGTTGTTACCCTGGAAGTTATATTCCCACTGACCATAACCGGTCAGATCGGAATTGATTTGAGTTTCCCCTTTAAAACCAAGACGGGCATAGGTCATGTCGCCATTGCCACCGTAACTGTTTTCACCGTTACCCTTGGAGAAATAATGCAGACCGACAGCTTTACCGTACAGATCTACTTTGTTGCCATCTTTGTTATAGATTTCTGCAGCGTTTGCAGTACCTGCTACTAACAGAGCAGGGACGATCACTGCCAGAATATTGCGCTTCATCATTATTTATTACCCTCATGGTTTTTTTATGACACCTGCCACTGCCGTCAATAAGTTCTGTCAATAAAAATTTACGGAACTATTGATGAGAGTTTGGTGTCTTTATGTGTCTGCAGGCATCTTTCCATTCAAACTAACGTTTCGCTACCGTGAAAGTGCTACAAAGATAAAGATTTGGTTTCAAAAAGAAAAAATATGTAACTAAAAGTAAAAACTAAGGAACTTTGTGAACACCGTCATATTTCCATAGAGGCGTGATGATATTTACAGCAATTTTTATCTATTTATATGATTTCCTTATATTTAAATTAACTAAACGGAAATTTTGTTTCTGATGGAAACTTTATCGACCTGGCACTAAATCCTCATTCAGACATCCAGAATGCCAAAAAATAGTATGAAAATTGTGCTATCAGCTAAGAAAAAACTAATCCGCAATAAGAATGCTGGTTATTTTTTGTGCGTAAATGTTGCAATGTAATATTACGTAACAGGATGATCGTTATGGCGGGGTTGTAAATAGATTGCTTGACTTAACAAACAGATAACTTGACAGAAAGGATAAAAAAAGAGCCAGCGGGTGCTGGCTCTTGAAGACGCTAAATTAGAAGCTGGCGTTACGCGGAGTACGTGGGAACGGAATCACATCACGCACGTTTTGCACACCAGTTACGTAAGCAATCAGGCGTTCAAAACCAAGACCGAAACCTGAATGCGGAACAGTACCGTAGCGACGCAGATCGCGATACCACCAGTAATCTTCTTTATTCAGGCCCATTTCCAGCATACGCTCGTCCAGCACGTCCAGACGTTCTTCACGCTGGGAGCCACCAATGATCTCACCGATGCCCGGAGCCAGAACGTCCATAGCCGCAACGGTTTTACCGTCTTCGTTAAGGCGCATATAGAACGCTTTAATATCTTTCGGATAGTTTTTAACCACTACCGGTGCTTTAAAGTGTTCTTCCGCCAGATAACGCTCATGCTCAGAAGAGAGATCAACGCCCCAGTAAACTGGGTTTTCAAACTTCCTGCCGCAGTTTTCGAGAATAGTCACTGCGTCGGTGTAATCCACCTGCGCAAAATCGGCTTCAATGAAGCGTTCCAGACGTGAAACGGCATCTTTATCTACGCGTTCAGCGAAGAATTTCATGTCGTCAGCGCGTTCTTCGAGAACCGCTTTGAAGACATATTTCAGCATGGCTTCAGCCAGACCCGCGATATCGTTCAGGTTAGCAAACGCCACTTCCGGCTCCAGCATCCAGAATTCCGCCAGGTGACGGCTGGTGTTGGAGTTTTCAGCACGGAAAGTCGGGCCGAAGGTATAAATTTTGGACAATGCGCAAGCGTAGGTTTCGCCGTTCAACTGGCCAGATACGGTCAGGAAAGACTCTTTACCAAAGAAGTCTTTGTCGAAATCCACTTTGCCCTGATCGTTACGCGGCAGGTTTTCCAGATCCAGCGTAGAAACGCGGAACATTTCGCCAGCCCCTTCGGTATCAGACGCAGTAATCAGTGGCGTTGAAACCCAGAAGAATCCCTGCTCGTTAAAGAAGCGATGCAGCGCCTGCGCCAGCGTATGGCGAACGCGCGCGACGGCACCAATCAGGTTTGTGCGCGGACGCAGGTGAGCGACTTCACGCAGATACTCAATGCTGTGGCGTTTTGCCGCCATCGGGTAAGTGTCTGGATCTTCAACCCAACCAGCAACTTCAACCTTGCTGGCCTGAATTTCAAATTGTTGCCCCTGGCCCGGCGATGCCACGACTTTACCCGTCACAATGACCGAGCAACCGGTGGTCAGACGCAGGACGTCTTCATTGTAATTGGGCAGAGAATTATTGATGACAGCCTGTACAGGATCAAAGCAGGAACCGTCATAAACGGCGAGGAAGGAGATGCCAGCTTTTGAATCTCGGCGGGTACGTACCCATCCGCGTACGGTGACTTCGCTGTCAACGGCTACGCGGCCCTGGAGTACGTCGGCTACAGGCACAACGCTCATAATATTCTCTCTGTTAATAGTCGGAAAAAATAAACACTTGTCCACCCGTAAATGGGGGGGATACCTATGTTACCTGGCATCTGCAATCAGACAAGCAGAATTCGCAAATGCAGCGAAAGATTTCGGAATTAAAGGTAAAAAAAGGGAGCCGATTAGCTCCCTGATGATATTAACTGGCTTTTTTAATATGCGGAAGGTCGAACGCTTTGCGCAGCGCCCGAACAAACGCTTTATCGTGGCAGATAGTTTTGCCAGGGCTGTCAGAAAGTTTCGCCACCGGTTTACCGTTACACTCAACCAACTTAATGACAATATTCAGGGGTTTTACCTGGGGGATATCGCAGGTCAGGCGAGTCCCAATACCAAAACTTAATTGCACGCGGGAAGAGAAGTGGCGGTATAGCTCAACCGCTTTGCGTAAATCCAGATTGTCAGAGAAAACCAGCGTTTTACTCTGTGGATCAATTCCCAGCTTCTCATAATGTGCAATGGCTTTTTCACCCCATTCAACCGGGTCGCCGGAGTCATGACGCAGGCCCTGATAGCGACTGGCGAACTCGACACCGAAATCACGCAGGAAAGCATCCATAGTGATGCAGTCGGTTAATGCAATGCCAAGTTGGTCGGGATATTCTTCCAGCCAGGCAGCAAGTGCAGCTCGCTGGCTGTTGGCAAGATCCGGACTGATTTGCTGATGCGCCTGGAACCATTCGTGTGCTTGTGTTCCCATTGGCGTGAGGGAAAGCCGACGCGCCAGATCGTAGTTGCTGGTGCCCACGAACCAGGATTCCTGTTGCAGACGTTTCACGATGGTTTCTTGTACTTCACGAGAAAAACGTCGGCGGGTGCCAAAATCCATCAGATGGAAGCGCGACATATCAAGACCGGCGGTTAATGCCGAGAAGTCGGCTAATTTGCTTTCCAGCGTGTCGAGGGCTTGCGCAACGTCGGCCTGCGGTGAGCGATAGCGATGTACCATTTCACTGATAACCGCCAGCAAAGGAACTTCCCAGAGGATGACTTCACGCCACGGGCCGCTTAAACGAATATCCAGCTTGCCATTATCGTTGGACACGGTGACTTGTTCCGGGTTAAAGCGGAACTCGCGTAGCCAGTTAAGATAGTCGGCCTTAAAGAAAGGCAGGGCTGAGAGCCATTGATATTCATCATCCTGCAGGCGCAGGTGCTGCATCGCCTGAACCTGTTCACGAATAGCATCGGCATAAATACCCAGCAGATCGTCACCTCGGCAACGAAACTCCGCCGCGACATGCACATCGTAATAGTGATGAAACACGGCTTGCTGCATATGCAACTTATAAGCATCTGTATCCAGCAACGAGTGCAGAACAGGAGAAGCGAATTGTGTCATAGGTGCGCAGTAGCGTCCTCGTACAGGAGCGTTTAGTACAATAAACATCTTCAGGAACTGCTGGAGTATACCTTGTTTCGCAATTTATTGAACCCCGATCACACCATATGCCACCTTTCTGGTCGATGGCATTACGCGGTGTATGTTATAAAAATGTAGCAATAAAGGCGTTTGTACCTGAAAAGATGAAGATTCTGCATAGCGCGATTTACGCAACAGGAATAGACTGAACACCAGACTCTATAAAAGATGCTAAAGGTTATTTATGACTCAACAGCCACAAGCCAAATACCGTCACGATTATCGTGCGCCGGATTACCAGATTACTGATATTGACTTGACCTTTGACCTGGACGCGCAAAAGACGGTCGTTACCGCGGTCAGCCAGGCTGTCCGTCATGGTGCATCAGATGCTCCGCTTCGTCTTGATGGCGAAGATCTTAAACTGGTTTCTGTTCATATTAATGATGAGCCGTGGACCGCCTGGAAAGAAGAAGAGGGCGCACTGGTCATCAGTAATTTGCCGGAGCGTTTTACGCTTAAGATCGTTAATGAAATTAGCCCGGCGACGAATACCGCGCTGGAAGGGCTTTATCAGTCAGGCGATGCGCTTTGCACTCAGTGTGAAGCCGAAGGTTTCCGCCATATTACGTATTATCTTGACCGCCCGGACGTGCTGGCGCGTTTTACCACCAAAATTATTGCCGATAAAACCAAATATCCCTTCCTGCTTTCCAACGGTAACCGCGTTGCGCAAGGCGAACTGGAAAACGGACGTCACTGGGTACAGTGGCAGGACCCGTTCCCGAAACCGTGCTACCTGTTTGCGCTGGTGGCAGGCGACTTCGACGTGCTGCGCGACACCTTCACCACGCGTTCTGGTCGCGAAGTTGCGCTGGAGCTGTACGTCGATCGCGGCAACCTTGATCGTGCGCCGTGGGCGATGACCTCGCTGAAAAACTCCATGAAATGGGATGAAGAACGCTTCGGCCTGGAGTATGACCTCGACATCTATATGATCGTCGCGGTGGATTTCTTCAATATGGGCGCAATGGAGAATAAAGGTCTGAATATCTTTAACTCCAAATATGTGCTGGCCCGTACCGACACCGCCACCGATAAAGATTACCTCGATATTGAGCGTGTTATCGGCCATGAATATTTCCATAACTGGACCGGTAACCGTGTGACCTGCCGCGACTGGTTCCAGCTCAGCCTGAAAGAAGGTTTAACCGTCTTCCGCGATCAGGAATTCAGCTCTGACCTTGGTTCCCGCGCGGTAAACCGTATCAACAACGTGCGCACCATGCGCGGATTGCAGTTTGCGGAAGACGCCAGCCCGATGGCGCACCCGATCCGCCCGGATATGGTCATTGAGATGAACAACTTCTACACCCTGACCGTTTACGAGAAGGGCGCGGAAGTGATTCGCATGATCCACACCCTGCTGGGCGAAGAAAACTTCCAGAAAGGGATGCAGCTCTATTTCGAGCGCCATGATGGCAGCGCGGCAACCTGCGACGACTTTGTTCAGGCGATGGAAGATGCGTCGAATGTCGATCTCTCTCATTTCCGCCGTTGGTACAGCCAGTCCGGTACGCCGGTTGTGACCGTCAAAGACGACTATAATCCGGAAACCGAGCAGTACACCCTGACCATCAGCCAGCGCACGCCTGCTACGCCGGATCAGGCAGAAAAACAGCCGCTGCATATTCCGTTTGCCATCGAACTGTATGACAACGAAGGCAAAGTGATCCCGTTGCAGAAAGGCGGTCACCCGGTGAATTCGGTGCTGAACGTCACCCAGGCGGAACAGACCTTTGTCTTTGATAATGTCTACTTTCAGCCGGTGCCTGCGCTGCTGTGCGAATTCTCTGCGCCAGTGAAACTGGAATATAAGTGGAGCGATCAGCAACTGACCTTCCTGATGCGCCATGCGCGTAATGATTTCTCCCGCTGGGATGCGGCGCAAAGCCTGCTGGCAACCTACATCAAGCTCAACGTCGCCCGTCATCAGCAAGGGCAGCCGCTGTCTCTGCCGGTGCATGTGGCTGATGCTTTCCGCGCGGTACTGCTTGATGAGAAGATTGATCCGGCACTGGCGGCAGAAATCCTGACGCTGCCTTCCGTCAATGAAATGGCAGAACTGTTCGATATCATCGACCCGATTGCTATTGCTGAAGTACGCGAAGCACTCACTCGTACTCTGGCGACTGAACTGGCGGATGAGCTACTGGCTATTTACAACGCGAATTACCAGAGCGAGTACCGTGTTGAGCATGAAGATATTGCAAAACGCACTCTGCGAAATGCCTGCCTGCGTTTCCTCGCTTTTGGTGAAACGCATCTGGCTGACGTGCTGGTGAGCAAGCAGTTCCATGAAGCAAACAATATGACCGATGCGCTGGCCGCGCTTTCTGCGGCGGTTGCTGCACAGCTGCCATGCCGTGACGCGCTGATGCAGGAGTACGACGACAAGTGGCATCAGGACGGTCTGGTGATGGATAAATGGTTTATCCTGCAAGCCACCAGCCCGGCGGCAAATGTGCTGGAGACGGTGCGTGGTCTGTTGCAGCATCGCTCATTTACCATGAGCAACCCGAACCGCATTCGTTCGTTGATTGGCGCGTTTGCGGGCAGCAACCCGGCAGCGTTCCATGCCGAAGATGGCAGCGGTTACCAGTTCCTGGTGGAAATGCTTACCGACCTCAACAGCCGTAACCCGCAGGTGGCTTCGCGCCTGATTGAGCCGCTGATTCGCCTGAAGCGTTACGATGCCAAACGTCAGGAGAAAATGCGCGCGGCGCTGGAGCAGTTGAAAGGGCTGGAAAATCTCTCTGGCGATCTGTACGAGAAGATAACTAAAGCACTGGCTTGATACTTTTGAGCCAAAATGCCGGATGCGACGCTTGATGAACTGAACCCCAAAACCTGGACAGTTTCAGTTAACCGGCTTTTTGATGCTCAGTCCGGTATTCTACCGGACTGAGTCCCCCAAGACTGAGTTTTATTCTTTTTTGATTCCAGTAAGTTATGTATTCGTTAACGGCATTTTCCAGCTCTTCTACATTTCTGTAGTCCCGGCGATAGTACATTTCTTCTTTCAGGTGACCAAAGAAGTTCTCCATTACCGCATTATCAAGGCAGTTGCCCTTGCGCGACATGCTCTGCACTAACCCTTTGTCTGCCAGGGCAGACTGATAACTTTTTATCCGGTAATGCCACCCTTGATCACTGTGGAGCAGCGTTTTTTCTCCTTCTGCAAGGCTTTCCAGCCCCTTATTTAACATGCGCTTCACCAGCTCCTCTGTAGGCCTGCAGGCCGTTTCCCACGCCACGATTTCCCCGTTAAACAAATCAAGTATCGGGGACAGGTACAGTTTTTGTCCGCCAGCCCTGAATTCGGTGATATCTGTCACCCATTTCTCACAGGGAGCTTCCGCTTTGAACTGTCGCTGAAGGATATTTTCTGCAGCGAGTCCCATATTTCCCCGGTAAGACCGGTATTTCTTCAGGCGCACAGGAGACTTCAGGCCGAGCTGTTGCATCAGTTTTCGCACTGTTTTGCCACTGAACTTAAGACCTCT